>JAFZPB010000141.1 GCA_017552595.1 Muribaculaceae bacterium | reverse complement strand
AGGATACTATACTCAAGCCGATAAATGGAGCAAAATGGGCACCGCCTCGCTGTCGCAAATCCTTACATCTTCGTTCCTCGCTCCGCTTTCTGCTGTTCAGGACGACCAAGAGCGGTTCAACCGACTGCTCGCCAAAATGAACCGGTTCACGGCTTATGTCCTTTTCCCGTCGTTCGTGTTGCTCATTGTAATGGCAACGCCAATTTTTCACCTTCTTTTCGGCACTAAATGGGACCCGTCGATTCCCCTATTCCAACTGTTGCTCCTTCGCGGCATTTTCACCGTCATTTCCTCGCTTTATTCCAATTATATACTCGCTCTCGGAAAGGCTAAAATGCTCGTGGCAATGGAAATACTACGCGACGGCGTGGCAATCGCAGCCATCATCGCCACCCTGCCCTTTATCTCGCTATCTACGCCTACAAACGCCATCTACGGTATTGAAATCCTCCTTTGGGGACAAGTGGGAGCGTCGGCGCTCACCTGCCTTGTCACAATGGCTGTGGTCGCTCGTTACACTCGCCGCTCTCTATGGCTCAATATCTTCGACAACGTGCCATACATTGCTCTGACACTCGTCGCAGCAGTCATCCCATTCTTTGCCGACAGGTTTGTCGACAACAACATCGCATTGCTCGCCGTTCAAGCAGTGGCGGGTTTTGGCATTTATTTCCTTCTTAACAAACTGTTTAATTCGAAGATTCAGAAAGAGGCTATCGACTACTTCGCCTCGCGGTGGCGCAAAAAATCGCCCAACAAGTAGATGCTTCCTCCGATGAATATCATATCATCGTCGGCTGCGGCCAGTTTTGCCGCCTTATAAGCGTCGTCAACCGTCGCATAGCACTCTCCCTCTATTCCGTACTTACGAGCCATCTCCGACAGTTCTGCGGGGCTTAACGCGCGTTTTGAAGGCGGACAGGTAAAGTAATATACGGCATCGGCAGGCAACAACTTCAATATCGCCGCCACATCCTTGTCGGCAACAAAACCGATTACCATATGTTTGCGACGTTTTATCGACTTCAACTGCCGTGACATATATTTCCACCCTCCTTCGTTATGCCCTCCATCAATGATGGTCAACGGTTTGTCGTCAATACGCGTCCACCGTCCGTATAAACCCGTCAATGCCAGCACATCGGCAAGGCCTTCCTTTACGTTCTCCGATGATATGCGCCAACGAAGCCGACGCAATGTGTCCAACGCCACAAGGACTGTTGCCATATTCTTCAATTGGTAATTGCCTATCAGCGGACTTGTTATAGTGCCGAAAACGGTGTTATGATAGACAAATGCATCGTCGGTGGCGTCAACGGAGTCGAATCGTTGTCGGTCGGAGGCATAGACAATCTCCGCGTGTTCTACAAAAGCCTTGTTATCAAACACTTCACGGATTTCTCTGTCCGACTCTCCCACCACCACCGGCACACCCCATTTGATGATTCCCGCCTTCTCTCTCGCTATTTCCTTGCGCGTAGTTCCAAGCAGGTCGGTGTGGTCGGTGGAAATGTTGGTGATGACGCACAATTCTGGACGCTTGACGATGTTGGTGCTGTCGAGTCGACCCCCAAGGCCAACTTCGACAACCGCCACATCCACCTGCATCTCGTCGAAATATTCAAAAGCCATAACTGTGGTAAACTCGAAAAACGACGGCTCTATGTCCATTTTCATTGCCAAAAAACGTTCAACGAAATCCACCACCTTCTCTTTCGGAATCATCTCTCCGTCAACGCGTATCCGTTCGCGGAAATCCACAAGATGGGGCGATGTGAACAATCCGACTCGATAACCTGCCGACTGCAGGACGGCGGCCAATGAGCACGCCACCGTGCCTTTGCCGTTAGTACCGCCTACATGAATCACTTTCAGCCGACTATGAGGACTGCCGAAGGCGTCGCTCAACGCCACCGTGCGTTCTAAACCGGGCTTATAAGCCTCTTTGCCTAACTTGCTGAACGACGCAAGTCTGCCGGTCAAATATTCGATTGTCGATTCATAGGTCATCATTGACTTAATATATTATGTAGCCGGCTATTCCGGCGAGAATAATCACATAAATTGGATGCAGACGGACGAAATAAACGAGCGTGAATGCCGCGGCGAATATCGCCACACTCCACGACGTATCAACGAAGTTTTCCCTGTTTGTCAGCAACAGCGCCGCCGACGCTATCATTCCCACCACAACATAGCGCAGTCCGAGGAAAATCCCCCGAATAGCCACGCTGTCGCGATGACGGCTGATATATCGGCTGGCGAAGATTACGAGAAGAAATGACGGTAACACCACCGCCAAAGTCGCTAAAATCGAGCCCACAACGTTGCCTGTGATAGTGTAACCGATGTATGTGGCGGAATTGATGCCTATCGGACCCGGCGTCATCTGCGACACAGCCACAATGTCGGTAAATACGGTGTCGGAAATCCACCCGGAATCCACCACGATGCGTTTAATAAGCGACAACATGGCATAACCGCCGCCGAAGCCGAACAGGCCGATTTTGAGATATGCCCAGACGAGTTTCAGATAGGTCATCATTCCCCGCCTCCTTTCTCTTTGTCAACCTTTGCTTCTATCACCATTGTCTCTCTATGGCGAAGCCATATATAACCGCCTAAACCGCCAAGAATTACGTATAGAATAGGATTCGACACTATGGGCCAACCTGACCATATCAGCAATGCCACGGCGACGGGAATCGCCGCCGTACGCCAACCTATCTTAGCCGCTTTCGCCGCACTGATTACGGGTGCCACGATAAGCGCCACAACGGCAGGCCGTATGCCTCTGAATATGCTTTCAACGGTGGTGTTTGTCTTGATAAAATCTGGCGTGAGAAACATGGCAATGACTAGGATTATAGTGAACGAAGGCAATATCGTGCCAAACGCAGCCACAATGCTGCCACGAGTGCCGCGCAAACGCTGGCCGATTGCCACGGCTATGTTCACAGCCAAAATTCCCGGCAACGACTGAGCCAACGATAACAAGTCGAGAAACTCTTCACCATTGAGCCATTTACGGTTCGTGACCACCTCCCGCTCAATAATTGAAATCATTGCCCACCCTCCGCCGAAGGTGAACGCTCCAATCTTCAGAAATGTCAGGAACAACCGCCAATACACGGTTTCGCTCAATTATCGGTTTGCTAATTTTACTCTTGCCCCGTCATCGGTAACAACCACATAAACACCTTTGGTCAAGGCATCTAACGACACGGAACGGACATCGCGCAGACGCATTACCTCGCGACCTGCAGCATTATAGACGGTGGCATTGACAACATCGGCAAAATCAACTGTGTTACCGTCAATCCGCCACTTCACGGAATCGCCCACTGGCACGACTCCGCCCTTGTCGACATCATAAACGGAATAGGCGGCCAAACCGATACCAACGGAATAAAGATAGAAGTGTGTCTCGTATTCATTGATTATCACTTTTGCCACAGACGCCTGGGGCGATTGGCACACAGATTTATAGCCCAAACCGCCTGCGGGAAGTGTCCACATCTCAGCGGGCGGCGTCACATCTAGCGAAACTGTGAATTTGACGTCGGCACTCTTGCTGCACGACGACAGATAGCAAAGAATATCAATGCCGCTCACCTTAGTCTTGACGATTCGGCAACTGCGTTTAACTGCCTCTGAGATGCCAGTCATTTCAAGGCTTTCGCCAATCTCAACCAACTGAGGATTGTTTCCGTCGGTTGAAAGATAAAGATGTGTATCGTCAATGGGTTCGACTGTATTGAAATCGGAATTACTCTGCAAACCAGTAGAATACGCTTTTACTTTTGTTGTAGGAGTGGCCCAATAAAGCAGGCGAACGTCGCTGCCCACAAGCCCTGCAGCCCATACGGAAAACTCGCCAGTGATGTCGCCAACGATAGCGCACGAACTCACCACGTCGTTCTTATTCGAAACATCTAGATAATGGATATTCGCCACACTGCCGTCGGCGGTAATCTCATAGACCGCCAACTGATGATCGGCTGCGGAAACACCGTCAAAAGCCTTAGAACATCCGCAAAGATTGCCCTCGCTGTCGGTAAAGATGTCGGAAACGGCGACTGTTGATGCTGGAAGTCCGCTCAAACTGATTTGACGTAACTGATTGCCTGAAGCCTCGTCAAACTCCAATAGATATGCTTCCGATGCCTCCGGCGAGCAATAGGAAAGATAGACTCTATCAAACGTAGCCGCCATCGACGTATATACATTATTAGAAAAAGAAGCAAAAGAGAGTGGATTCGACGTTGATGGGGAATAGAGCCACATCGACTGAACACCTATCTTACTTGCACCGATATTTATTTGAGAGTAGGAGGAATTGGCTGGGTCAATTGACGGATTGACCGCCGCAGCCGACAATGAAATCGGCAATAATGCGGCTATAATAGACTTCTGAAGGAGTTTAGATTTCATAACAGGTGAAATAGTTTTATTGTAGTGCAAATTAACTCAAAATTTTCGACTTTAGCAATTAAATTGACATTAAAAACCATCCAATATCTCCACATTTTAGAATTTTCTGGGCAAAAAACGTCGACATAAGTAATCTTAAAATAATACTAGTGATAATCAACTAATTAAATTAAAATTTTGTTTAATTTGACGTGTTTAGAATCAAATATTCGTTTTCGCTTGAAAATCGGGCGGGAATTATCCCAATTTTCCCAATTTTATCCATTCTAAGCGGCATTATTTACAATTCAATATCGTGTTTAGTTACAAATTTTGAATTTTGAATAACATAAGGAAATTTGAACCAACCGCCATATTTACCAAATTAAACGGCGAAAATTTGCACACTTCACAAAACAGAATCAATAACAAATGCCAATTTACGGACTTAATATGCAAATATACGCGCCGAAATAGGATTAAACACATTTTAACTATTTATTTAATATTGCTATTATCAGTTGTTTACATATATTTAATTAAATTTACACTTTAATATTTTTATAATATCGGCAACCATGCGCCGCACTTTATATAATATTAAAACAATTACTCACTATATATCAGCAATTTAGTTATTATTTATTAAATCTTTAGTTAAATGTGATAATTTACCGCTTATAATGCTGCCGTTTTTCGCGAATTACTCCAATTTGCAATTATTTTTGAAAATTTTTGTTTGAAAATTTTGCGGTTTCGTTTTTTGTATTTAATTTTGCACACAGATAATTACAATTCAAAATAGTCATGGATATACCCGACAGACTCAAATTTTTCCTCGATTCGCAGCAAATTACCAACTCGGTCTTTGCCGACCAATGCGATATTCCCCGCCCGACCGTTTCGCAAATTCTTAACGGGCGTAATAAAAAAATCAGCAACGAAATTATCTCGAAAATCCACAGTGCATTTCCGGAATTGTCGGTGCATTGGTTGATGTTCGGCGAAGGCGAGATGATGCCCGCCGACTCCATCACCCCACCGGTCGCCACTGTCCAACCCGACAGACTTCCATTCGACTCCGACGACGCCGGGGCCTCTTCGGTTAATGCTCCGAGAATCCATTTTCCGCAGACGCAAACATCTCCGGTTTCAAATATCGCCGTCTCGACGGCTCAAGGTCGAGGCCAAACAGCATTCGAACCCACCAACCGTATGGTGGATTCCGCCGACAAACGCCACAGTTCAAAAGGTCCAAGAGTGGTAAGAATCATCGTTTACTACAACGACAACAGTTTCCAAGAATTCTCACCCAAAGACTAATACACTATTTAATTGCTTCGCAAATCGGAAATAATCAAACAATAGACTTCATGATATATCCATAAAAAAAGCCTCGGGCGGATGCTCGAGGCTTTTTTTTGATTTTGGTTGTCGCTTATTTGAGCGTGCCGGCGTTGGCTTGTTTCACCATGTCTTCGTTTGCGGAGATGTAGATTTCTACGCGACGATTTTGTGCGCGGCCTGCTTCAGTCGAGTTGTCGGCAACATATCCGTCCATAGGAACACCCGTAGCGGCGAGACGTGAAGAATCGACACCGCTGTTAACGAGATAGTTCTTCACGTTGTTCGAACGGTTGTTAGCGACCTTTTCGTTGGCTGCATACGAGCCAGTGTTATCGGTGTAACCGTAAATCTGAACATTGGTGTCAGGTGTGTTGCGGAGCGAAGCGGCAAATTCAGAGAGAGATTGCTTTGCACCAGCACTGAGGTCAGCCTTGCCAGTCTTGAAAAGAATACCGTTTGAGAAGGTAACCTTTACTGCGGGAAGACCATTGTCGTCGGTAACCGATTCGACTTGAGCGCCTTCAATTTGAGCAAGTTCGGCTTTTTGCTTATCCATCTTCTTACCGATGAGAGCACCTGCGCCTGCACCTGCTGCAGTACCGATAGCGGCACCGATAGCAGCACCTTTGCCTCCGCCGAATGCTGCACCGAGAGCAGCACCGAGGGCTGCGCCTGCGCCACCGCCGATAGCCGTGCCTTTACCTGTGTTAGTCCAATCGCAACCAGTGGGAACGACCAAACATGCTGCGAGAGCCAATACGCCTAATGATTTTAAAATCTTCATAATTTAATACTATTTTTGGTTGAACAATAAAGAATATTCTGTCACAAAAGTAACACTTTATTTCGATATTTCAATGAAATTATTTAATTTTGTGATAGAAAAATTGCCAGAATGACACGGACCGACAATAATAGCCAAATCCGCACCCATCAAAAAAGAGGCTCATTAGGAATAGTCATGCTTAATGCCATGGCTCTTCTGGTTGTTGTTTTTTGGGGCGTGTCGTTCATCAATTCAAAAAAACTTATCGATGCTGGATTAGGCGCTACAGAAATTTATATCCTGCGCTTCACACTCGCCTATTTAGTCACGTTGCTATTCAGCCATAGCCGTATCCGCTCCAACTCGTTCAAGGATGAAGTGCTATTTTTCGTGTGCGGACTTTGTGGTGGCACAATATATTATATTTCTGAAAACATGGCGCTTATATACACCACCGCCACGAATGTTTCAATTCTAACTGCCACCACGCCACTATTCACCGCTTTCATAATTTTGGCCATCTACAAGAGTGAAAAATTAGGCAAAGGCCTTATAATCGGTTCGATAATCGCTTTTATCGGAGTGGTATTAGTAGTGTTGAACTCTTTCTTCTCGAGCAGCGAAACTCTACAAATAAATCCCCTCGGCGATTTTCTTGCCCTACTGGCTGCCGTGTCGTTTGCTGTTTACAGCATCGTAGTCCGTCGATTCAACGCCAACTACGACATCATGTTCATTTCACGCAAGACGTTCTTCTATGGAGTGTTGGCGGCATTGCCTTTCCTTTCAATCGACGGAATAAACCACGATATAGCAGTGTTTGCGGAACCTGTGGTTTGGGGCAATCTCCTCTTCCTCGGACTTGTCTGCTCAATGTTCGCATTTATCATTTGGGCAGAAGCCGTCAAAAGTCTTGGGTCGGTACGCGCTTCCAACTATCTTTATCTTCCGCCAATTGTCACACTTTTCGCCGCCGCAATATTCCTCGGTGAAACAATCACCATCGTCGGCGTCAGCGGTTGCCTGCTGATTATCGGTGGCATGTACGTGAGCGAGAAGGTGAAGTTCAAAGGAGACAAAATACAATCGACCACACCTGTGGCATCGCGTACAAATCGCCCGAACTAACCCACGCTATCTTACGATTATTTTTCTTGCAGTGCCGTCGGAATAACGGACTATGTTGATCCCGTCAAATGGTGTGTCTTGACGAACTCCCAACATATTGTAATATCCAACGATGACGGCATTCGGCGAGTCGTTTTCAACGCCATCCACCGAATTTTGCCCCAAATAAGTCACGCTGACCACATCGCCCGTTGCGCTGGTGAGCAATTCGCCGTCGATATAATAGCGAACTGAAGGACGGAGATAATATTGGGTGTTCTCCTTCAACGCTCCTTTTGATTTAGTGATAATTCCTTCGGGAGAGTCAAACGAGAATGTCTTTGTTGTACGCACGGGGAACGAAGAGTTAGTGGCCAGTTCAACACGATAAATGGCCGCTCCGTCTTGAGGAGTAAGCGCAACAGGAATATCCTCGGTTTCAATAATGTCGGCTGTTACAGGGGAGAGGAACTGCGGTGTTTCAGGTGTCACGTTATGAGTGAGGAAACGGTTGACAGGAGAGACGATTTCCACTCCATCGACATTGTAGATAATGCGGGCATAATAAGCACGTCCGCTATTTAAAATGCCCTCTCCTATCTCAGCCGACGCTCCTTCAGCAATTTCCATATCCACGACCTTATGGGCATCACCGAAAGAATCATTCACGGCTATCTGCAAGCGACACGACGTGGCCACATCAGCACCTTCCCACATAACTGTCAAAGCCGTAGGAACGTCGGATGCACCATCAGCCGGATATGTAATTCGCGACGCTTCACTGTCAATTACAAACGATTGAACTGAGGAAACCGCCTCAGGATTTCCGACGCTGTAAGCCACCACACGCCAATAGTAAGTCATCAAGGGCTTCAGCATTCGCAGGCGCACGGCTGGGAATTTCGCCTCTGCCACGGGCACACTCCAAATCGGATGTTGAAAAGCCGCGTCTGAAGCAACCTCAAAGCGATAGACCGACGTGCCGTCGTCGCTCCAAGTGAAATTAAACGGTTGGCTTGCAGTCGCTCCATTTTCGGGGAAAAGCAATGCGGGGGCATCAAAGTCCTCCTTCTTGCCGAATTGCATCGATGCGGGCGAATGTTCTACCCAATAGCGGTCGATAATCGAAACATAAAACTCAAAGTAATTGCCCTCCGCATCCTGTTTATCTGCAATATAGAATTTGTTCTCGTAGGCGATTCCCAGCAAATGAGAAGCATCGGTGATGTTTTCGCGTGCGCTCAGAAGGTCTTGACCATCACATTCTTGACATGCGGGCAATGGATAGAACGGCACAGCATAAACCGCAAAACGCACATCCGTATCGGCACAATTCCAACGGAGAGTGTCACCGTCGAGACGGATATTCGACACGACGCCTTTTGCGGCATATTGTTTCCATCCGGCTGACGGAGGAATAGCCTTCGCCGAATAAGCGTTTTCAACAAGATAATCAATAAATCGCGGAGTATTGGTAATGTCGGACGTTTTGAAAAAGCCTTGGCCTGGAGCGCGGTTCCAATCAGTTGAACGCGTTAGGAGAATTTCGTTGATATATTCCGACGCCTCCGAAGAATTCGGACCAGTAGCCTTCGGGGCGACATTTTCAGCCGCTTTTGGCACATTAGTCATTCCATTGAGGGAATGTTTCACAAAGTTGTGACGCCCAAACTGATTGAGCGTTTTTTGCCACCAAGGACAAAGTTTCGAGAAATCCTCAATCTCATAGCCTATCGTCCAATATATTTGCGGGAAAAGATAATCCACCTTGCCACGGCTAAGCCATTCGAGCGGCTCGGAGAAGATATAGGAATACTGCCAATCCCAACCGCAAGGGCTTATTTCCACACCGTAGCGGTCGGCCATATCCTTGCTCGTGCACATCTCGCCCGAAGGCGAAACGCCCACCATCAAATAGGGTTTCTTCGCCATACAGGCATCGTAAACCTCCCCTACCATACGGGTGACATTTTCGCGGCGCCAATCGTCTTGGCTCTGCGATTCCGACTCGCGCAATTGCAGATAGAGTTCGTAATCCACAGGGCGATCGTCTGTTTTGCCTCCGTTATTGACATAGAAATAGTCGTTCAAGGCTATTCCGTCAACGTCGTAGTGGTCAATGATGTCATTAACCACATCCACTACACGTTGCCGCACTTCGGGCAAGCCAGGATTGAGGATGTTGAAATTGTCGTAGGTGTAAATCCAATCAGGGTGACTGACAGAGTAACCCGGATCGATTGTCCCGTTCCACATTCCAGCGGTTGTTTCGTAGCGATACGGGTCAATCCACGCATGAAGAGCCATTCCGCGTTTGTGCGCCTCCTTGATTATGAAATCAAGAGGATCCCATCCTGGGTCACCGCCACGAGACGACACAAGCCAACCCGACCAAGGCTCATACGCTGACTTATACATAGCATCAGCACACGAGCGGACTTGAAAGAACACCGTGTTGATGTTGGCACTCTGTAATTTGTCGAGATAAAAAATCAATCGCTGTTGCTGTTGGGCACGTTGGCGAGCCTGTGTCTCTTCCGATGCTGCGACATTGATGGTAGATGTCGGCCAATCGAGATTCCACACGGTGTAAATCCATCCGGCACGCATCTCGTACTTCGGAATTTCGGCCGCAGCCTTTGTCGACATGATAAAGGCTGCGGAAATCAACAGCAACAAACGAATCGATTTCATTTCTTTATTTTATTGTTTTTTAATGCCGTCTCTAACGAGGAGGGCGTCGATTGTCGGGTCCTGTCCACGGAAACGACGATAAAGGACGGCAGGATGTTCCGTCCCGCCTTTCATAAGGATATTGGTGCGGAAAGAGTCGGCAGTCTTTTTATCGAAGATGCCGTTTTTCTTGAACAACGAGAAAGCGTCGGCATCGAGCACTTCAGCCCACTTGTAACTGTAATAACCAGCAGCATAGCCGCCTGAGAAAATGTGGTTGAATTGGGGTGAAACTGCACAGCCTTCAATCGGCGGGAAAATTTCGACCGGTTTGATGGCGGCATCTTCAAATGCAAGCACATCGTCAACAGGAGCTTTGATTGTGTGCCATGCCATATCCAAATAGCCGAACATCAATTGGCGCATGCAAGCATAAGCAGCGGCATATTGGGCCGAATTAATGATTTTGTCAACAAATGCCTGTGGAATCGGTTCGCCTGTTACATAATGTTTTGCGAATCCGTCAAGGAATTCTTTTTCGGTCAGATAGTTTTCGTTGAACTGCGAAGGGAGTTCGACAAAGTCGCGATAAACTGAGGTTCCCGACATCGACGCATAATGAGTATTGGCAAGCAACCCGTGAAGGGCGTGGCCGAACTCATGGAGGAATGTTTCCACTTCGTAAGGAGTCAACAACGACGGTTTGTCGGCGGTCGGTTTTGTGAAGTTCATCACAATCGACACGTGCGGACGGGAATTTTCGCCATTGGCTGTGATGAATTGAGGCTTGAACTCGGTCATCCAAGCACCAGGGCGTTTCGATTCACGAGGGAAGAAATCGGTGTATATAACGCCTATGTATTCACCGTCCGGGCCATCAACTTCGAAAGCCTTGACATCGGGGTGATACACTTGAATATCTTTGCGTTCAGTGAATTTCAGCCCGTAGAGTTTCGTTGCAAGACCGAAAACGCCGTCGATTACATTGGAGAGTTCAAAGTACGGACGGAGTTCCTCTTCGTCGAAGTCGAAACGGGCTTTTTTGAGTTTGTTTGAATAATAACTGTAATCCCACGGTTGGAGAGTGATGGGTTTGCCCTCAACGGCTGAAGCGAATTGAGTGAGGTCGGCAATTTCCTTGCGTTCTGCGGGGCGATATGCTTCGCGAAGTTGGTCAAGAAGTTTATAGACATTCTCCACATTTTCAGCCATTCTATGCTTAAGAGCATAAGCGGCATAAGTGTCGTAACCGAAAAGTTTCGCCAATTGTAGGCGCAATTCGGTAATACGACGAATATTGTCAAGATTTGAGAATTCGCCTTTGATGTTGCGCCCGCAGTAGAGGCGATACATTTTCTCGCGAAGGTCGCGACGAGCGGAGAACTTCATGAACGCCATATATGTAGGCTGCGCAAGCGTGAAAAGGTATTCACCATCACGGCCTGCTTCTTTTGCCGCTTGTGCGGCTGCTGAAACCGAACTTTCAGGCAGGCCTGCGAGGTCGTCCTTAGTGAGCCAAATTTGGTATGTATTTAATTCTTTGAGCACGTTTTGTCCGAAGCGGGTGGTCAACTCCGACAACTCTGCGACGATTTTACGATAAGCGTCGCGGTCCTTACCTTTAAGTTCTGCACCGTTCTCGGCGAATTGACGGTAGGCATTGTCGAGAAGCATCGAATCTTCGGTGCAAAGATTGAGGGTTGCCCTGCTGTCGTAAACTGCTTTCACACGTTTCCACAGTTTCTGGTTCATGATAACCGATGTGGAATAGTCGGAAAGTTTCGCACTTGCACGAACGGCGATTTCCATCATTTCGGGATTAGAATTGGCCTCGTTGAGATTGAAGAATACAAGTTCTACCCGTTCAAGGTCTTTGCCGGCATTCTCGAGAGCCACGATTGTGTTTTCGAAAGTCGGGGCTTCTTTCTGGTTTGCGATAGCCTTGATTTCTTCCTTGGCAAGACGAATGCCGCGGTCGATAGCCTCTTCGTAGTGGCTGGTTTTAATCTCGTTGAATGGAACAGTTCCGAGCGGAGTCGTGTACTCCTTGAATAAAGGATTTTGTGCCTGTGACATAATCAATGTCGTTAATGTTAACAGTGTTAGGAATTTACGTTTCATTTTATTGTTGTTAAATAATTATTTGCTTATTCGGTCGGCCACTTCGTCGATTATGAAATTGGCAAGCATCGGATTATCCGACATGACTTCGTTCACCACATCCACCACTTTATCGTAACCCGCTTCATTGGCCTCACAGGCCTTGGCAAAGTCATCGACAGCCGATAACGTCTCCCCTATTTTGATTTCTAAAGTGGCTCGTTGAACAAGAGTTTCAAATGTCGATTCAAGCGCTACGGCTTCATCGGCATAACGTTTTGCTTTTTCAAGGTTGCCGGCATCTGCAAGCAAGCGCGACAACTCCAATCGAGCATTGACCGATTTCTCGTTATAGAACAGCACCTTATAGAAAGTCTGCAAAGCGTCGTCGTTGCGATTTAACTTCTTCAAGCACATTCCGCGAAGCATGGCGTATGCGGGACTTTCGGGGAACATTTCGCAAAGACTGTCGTAGCAACGTATTGCCGACTCGTTGTCGCCAGTCATTTCGAAGCAGTAGCCGAGTTGACGCAAAGTCCATTTGTTCGACGGCCGTAAATCATCGGCGCGGGTAAACATTTCCGCTGCCTCAGCGTATTTGCGAAGGCGACGATAACAGAAACCGCATTTTTGATAATCTACAGCATCTTTATCCGTCTCGGGGATATGACTGTAAACGCTAATTGCATCGTCGTAACGCATAGCAGCCATATACGCTTCGGCTATTGCGACTTTAGTCGATTTTTCAGTCAAGTATTTTGCCACGGCGACATTGTCGAAGATGTTCGTCAAACGACTGAACGGATTGAAGTAATCTTCTTTATTGCGATATAAATTGAAAAATCTATATAGGTTTTGAATGTAGAGGGCCGACTCTTCGGCAATGGTGTCGATACGTCCGCGTCGCAACGAAGCGTCGTCAATTTCCCTCGCGTGAATGCCCTGTTGCTTCATCTGCTCCATTACCAAATCCGAATGTGCGAGAGGCATCATTGCCAACATAAATACCATCGAATGTTTATCGGAGTCGCAAAGCACGGGATTATCGGCGATTGTTTCAAGTACGGTTTTCGGCACTCCCGATTTCTGAAGTTCTTCATTATCGGGATTAAACGGTTTAAACCAATTACTCAAATTCGAGAAAAACGGGAAGTGTTTCATCTTGGAGAAAGTGCCCATCATGATGTCGCCACCCTGTTCCTGAATTTCGGATATCTCGCGCAAGCGGTCGGTGAGGCCCGACTTGTCGAGCATTTCCATCCATTCGGGATTGTCTTCGATGGCCGACAGTTCTTCGGGGTTTATATTTTTCATCTTGTCGCGGATTTCCGGACCGAGCGACATGATGCCGGGCATAATCTCGTCGGTGAGTTTTTTGCTGATACGGTCGGTGTCGGATGCGCGAATAATGTTTTTGAAGACGGCTTCCACTTCGGCTGCGAAGTTCGGCCGAACGTCGGCAACGGATGCCATTAGATTCTTGAAACTCAACGAGTCGTTCATTCGTGTCGGAAATGCCGAATGGATAAGCAATAACGCCGTCAAGGCGTGGGCGCTGGCATAATCTTCGGCGTTTAAATAAATATCGACGAGCAAGTCGGTCTTAGCCGGATTATAATAGTCAAGTTGGCTCAGCAATAGTGCTGAAACGGTCAACGAACAAAGGTATTTGTCATTCTGCGCCTTGGCTTTGACAATTTCTATATCTTCGGGAGAAAAATGCTTTTTAGTCCAAACAGTGTAGAAAAAATCCGAAATGGATTCGGAATTACCGACGACACCATT
>JAFZPB010000140.1 GCA_017552595.1 Muribaculaceae bacterium | reverse complement strand
GAAGCCTTTATCGGCAAGCAATGCCACGACGTTGCGTAGCAACAGCCGCGAGTCGACGCCTGAATAGGAGGGGTCGGTGTCGGGAAAGTGTTGACCAATGTCGCCGAGGGCGGCGGCACCAAGCAGTGCGTCGGCGAGGGCATGTAGGGCCACGTCGGCGTCGGAATGGCCGAGGAGGCCGAGTCGGTGGGGAATTTTCACTCCGCAGATGATAAGGTCGCGCCCTTCAACAAGGCGATGCACATCGTATCCGTTGCCTATTCTGAACATATATCAACAAATAAAGAGGGAAGCCCATTCCGTAAGAATAGTCCTCCCTCGGTTAAGTCTATTAAATTTTTAATCGTTGTTTCATTTGCGTTTTCCCAAGAGTTCCTTAAGGCCATCGAGGTCGAAGGAGAGGGTGAAACGGAGCGTCTGGTCGAGAGGAGACGTCTGCGCCGTGGCGAGCATGTAAGAAGCGTCGAGGCGAACGACGTTAAGACTGAAACCTGCGCCGAAACCGAAGTATTGGCGGTTACCTTTATTCTTATTCTCGTAGAAATAACCTGCGCGAATGAAGAATTGCTGGTTGTAGTTGTATTCCGCACCCACCGACATATTGATTTCCTGCAATTCTTCCTTGAAGCCGTTTGGAGCGTCGGTGAAAGATTTGAAGATACCCGTAATAGGCGACATGTTTTCCCATTCGGTAAGAGCGTCGTTATAGGCTTGTTGACCTTCGGGAGTGTCCATATCGTAGTCGGACTGACGAGGCTTTGTCGGAACGAGAAGTTTGTTGGCGTCGAATGCGAGAGTTAGGGTGTTAAAGTCGGTGAGGGGGAACGTGAAAGCCGTACCGAGTCGGAGGTTGGTTGGCAGGAATGCGGGGTCGTTCCCGTTGTTGTAGGCGAGTTTCGAACCGATGTTCGAAATGTTCCAACCGAAGGTCCATTGACATTCGTTGCGACCGACCATCGGATAGGTGTTGACAAAACCGGAGATGTCGGCGGCAAATGCTGAAGTGCCTTTGGAGATGTCGCCTGCATACGACGACGAGAAACCGAGGTCGGAATAAATGTAGCGGAAAGCCACACCCATCGAGTAACTGTCGGAGAGTTTACGAGAGTAAGCCAAGTCGGCGGCAAGTTCGTAGGGGTTCAGCGATTGGCTGGCATAACCTTCGCCGTCGGTGGTGTTCACTTCGCCGAGCGAGAAATATCGCATCGATGCCGAAATGGCTTGGTTGTCGTCGCTTCCGATTTTCCAATAACCTGAAAGGTCGGCGAGGAAGATGTCATTGACGAGTTTGCGGAGCCATGGGGTGTAACTGAGCGATACACCGGCCTGGCTGTAGGCAAAGGCGTATTTCGACGGGTTCCAGTACTGCGAGTTGGCATCTGGTTCGGTGGCGGCACCAAGGTCGCCCATCGATGCCGCACGGGCATCGGGGGCGATGTTGAGGGAGTTCACACCGGTCTGTACGGGATTGAACTCGTTCTTGTCTTGGGCCGACATCGGCAGAAATGCCGTAGCCGCAGCCAATATAATTGTTATAAGAACTTTTCTTGTCATGATAAATCGCTGTTTTCAGTTCAGTACTTTATTAAACTGAAAAAAGCATAATTTATTGTTTTTATTCGGCTTTCTTAACAACAATTAATTTAATTTTGGGGGAACTGCCGAACTGTTTGCCGTTCGAAGCCCTGACAAAAGCGAAGTATTCGCCGTCGTCCACGAGGTTGCCGTCGTTGTCCTTGAGGTCCCATTCGTAGGGGAACGAGGCGGCGGTGTTGGTATAGACGGCGGTACCGTTTTTGCGCTCGACAATGAGTGTGAATTGATTTTCGCCGCCCTGAAGATTATCGGTGACGGAGAATGTTGCCACGTTGCGTGCGGGATTTTCCGCAACAGCGAGGGTGGCTTCGACATTGAAGTTGACAACGATGAACGAAATCGAGCGCGTTGCGCGGTTTCCTGCGTTGTCGGCAACGTCAAGGGTAAGCGTATGTGCTCCGTCTTCAAGGCCGTCAATCGGGAAGTTGATGTGATATTTGCCTTCGCTGTCGGCTATGAGCGCGCTTGTGGCATCGGCGAACGATTTCTTGCCGTCGAGGGTGAGGTTGGTCGAGGAGCCGATAATGGAAGTGGCGTTACATACGCCCAGTTCTTCGGGTTCAATGGTAGCATAGAACATGAACGAGGGCTCAACCATGTCGCCTTCGCGGAAATCGGTCGTGTTGATATACATTTCGGAAATCGTCGGTGGCGTGTCGTCGAGGATAGCAACCGATTCGTCGTACGGTTTGACCGAAATATGAGTCTCGGCGCCAACGGCACGTTCTTTCATATTGCCGTTAAATGCGTAGAGTGTCATTTTGTTTCGGTTGTCGGGGCGGAGGGCGGTCGGGAATACTACATCGGCGGTAAATTGACCGTTGACGATTGTCGCTGTGCATTCAGAAAGCATGTCGTGACATGTCTGAACTTTGATTGCGGCATCGCCGCCTTGACGAAGATTCGAAATAGAGTCGGGTGCATCGTAGAGCGAAATTGTGGCCGTGCCGTTGTAGTTTGTGACCACGTTGCCGTTGTCGTCGATAACATAACCGACAACGGTGTTGTGTGCGCGCGGATAAATCGGGATAAGTGTGGCGTTGGCTTGGGGCACGAGGTTGCCTTCACCGTCATCTACCATCTCAACGACGTCGGGGACGATTTCCTGATTGTTGACCGAAACGACTTTCATTTTGTATTTCGGGCCGAACAACGGCATTGCAGGGTCGCCGCAGAGGTTGTAGCACATCGTGTTAGTCCCGAGGTCGCGGCTATGGAAGCCGTAGAACGACATGTTGTGGCCGATGCGGAACACGTCGCCAGTGCAGTCGTCCGGACCGATTTTGCAATAGGCCTCGGTCAGTCGCTTGTTGAGATACTGGTTGAACACTTTATACACGGTACGCGAAGCACCGACAATACCTATCATACCGCCGTCTTCTTTGTAAAGGAAGGTTTCCGCCATACCATTGTCGCCACGGTCGAACGAGAAAGAGTCGCACGTAGAGAGGGTGGCGAAAGGAATGTAATTGTAGGAGTTTTCGTTGATGTATCGTTTTGCCCAGATGTTTTCTACGTTGAATGCTGACGGGTTACCGTGGCCCGTGTAACTGAATAATCCCAGACCGGCGTTGAGCGATTGGGTGATTTTCGAGCGGGCCGAAACGGCGTCGTAGTTGGTGAATGGGTAAAGGTCGTTGTAAACCTTGATGGGGACGATGTGGGGAGCGATGGAGTTGACCGAATCGGTCAGTTCTTCCGCCTGTTCGAGGTGGCCGTTAGAGTCGCCGTCGTCGCAAAGGTAGATTGCCTTGTTGAGAGCCGGACCTTCCTGCGGGTTGCGCAGGATTTTTATAAGTTTGCGGTTGACTTGTTGGGCTACGGAGGTGGAGGGCGCTGCGATACGTCCTACACCGATTACCATCGTGTTGAGTGGCAACGATGTGTAGTAACTGTTGAAATTGCTGTCGATTAGACCGAAGAAAGCATCGGAGCAATAAGAGCGGGTGTTCTCGCGGGCATCTTCGTCGTATTCGGCTTCGTATGTGAGCAAGTTATCGTTGCTTGTGAAAATGATACGGCTGTTATCGTATGATGCCGGACCATAGAGAAGTAGATACTTCAACGATTCGGGGTGACGAACGTAAAGCATGCGCGCGAAGCGGCGATACGCTGCCGTGGATGGATTTCCTGCCGAAAATTCATTGAAAATGTCGTCATGGACAACAACGGCGACGTTCATTCCCTGACATTCGCGGTGGGCTTGCGCCAACTCTTCGGCATAGGGCCGCAAAGTTTTGGTGGTGATGACAATCATATCCACCGGTGCGGTTATGGCATGGAGGTTTTGGTTGTTGACGTTTTCAACAAATTCGACAGGGAGTAGGTTTTCTGACGGGTCGAAAACAATCAGTTGTTGGTAGTCGGCATAGTTGCTGGGGAAGCGGAACTGTTTAGCGTTTTCTTCGCCTTCGTAGTCGGCGACTTCGAAGTTGGCGATTTCAGTGACGCCCGAAACGTTCCACACTCTTATGTTGTCGTTGGCGTTTTCGAGAACAACACGGTCGGTCGACGAAGGTTGGCAGAACCACATCGGCATTTGTCCGTTTTCAGCGAGGAATTTGTTCTTACGCTGATAGTAGAACGAAATGTAGTCGATAGCGGCATAACAGCCTGCTTCGCCGCCCGATTTGCTGAATTCGATATCATAGTTGTTGCCGCCTTCCTGGTCGGTGTCGGCGGAGAGATTGGCGTCGATGCGGGCCATTCCGTAGGCATAATTGTAGGTTGATGCCGACGTCAGGCGTGTCATGTTCTTTATAGTGGTAGAGCCGGTCTCCTCGTGGAATCCTGTATAGCACATCAATGAAAGCGCAAGGCTGGAACGTGCCACCCAACGGTAAAGAAGCGAACCGCTGACACCTTCAACGGGGTCGTAGGCGTTGATGTAGTAATGTTGGGCAGGAACATCGTTAAAACTGGGGCCGAACCAGTTGGCACCGCCCTTTCCGTTGTTGGTGCAGTTCTCTTTAATGAAGCGGAATGAATGGTGGTTGGTAAGCATGGCGCTTAATCCGCTTTCCGAGAAAGGATAGTTGGTGGGCAGTTTCATATCCGACGGCGAACAGTCGCTAAGGAGATAGTAGCCAGCGTTCAACGACGACTGATTTTTGTTCACCTTTACGTCGGCGACGGGGTCGGTGACGTTTGTTGGTGAAATCTTCACGCCCGATTCGGCGTAGAAGCAGATTTTGTTATTGTAACGCATCATCGGAGTCGGGGGAACGTCGTCGGGGAAGTTCGTGCGGAAGTCTTGTCCGAGGAAGTTGCCTCCATATCCGTAGACCACGACGTTTTCCGGGTTCGTGAATCCCCATTGGCGTAGTTGGTCGTAGGTTATCTGGTGGATACCGTTTTGGGTAACTTTGACTTTCACCCATTTGCCTGTATTGAGGCGCGATGTTTGGGCGAAATAGTTTTGATTGTAGGCGCCGGCGGAGAGGGCGGCGGCAATCGCAATCGACAGGGAAAGGAATCTGATGGTTCTCATGTGTCTATTTTGTTTTGTTATTTTATTCTGAAACGTAAGATTTGTCGGTTGTTGAGTGAGCCGGTGACGATGTCGTCGATTTCAAGTCCGGGTAGAATTTCCGCGGGGTCAACGACGACGATGTCGCCCATCTTGATGGTGGCGTAGCGTGTCACGTCGGCGATGAGGTCGAGCGAGCGTTGGAGCGATCGTTCGACGGCGAGGCGCGTTGAAAGCACTGACGCTGAAGAAGTCGGTGCGTCGAAACCTTCAAGTTCCACCCAATCGCCAACGACAATGGCGCTGTCGGCGAAACGGGCGAGGTCGGCGGAGGAGAATGCCACTTCGTCGGCCGCGGGCGCCATCTTCACGCACAATGTTATAGCGTCGAAATAGCGGTCGGCGAATTTGCGGCCTATGTTTTTACCCAAGCGTCCCACGCGGAAAGCCAATGCGGCGGAGAACGATGGGGCGGCTGTCAGACTCGGCAAAAACAGCGGCTTGCCGTCGCGCAAAATCGCGCTGTCGGGAAGAATTTCCACCCGCCAACGTGCCGCGTTTTCGGCTCCGGCTGTCGCTATTATCACTTTCATCTTATTTCTTGTTTTGGGAATTTAATCGGTTGAACATCACCGCCAAATGGGCATAAATCGACGTGTTCTGAATGACGATGTCCTCGGTGGCGCGGATGCGGAACGGCGTGAAATTCCACAACGCCTTGATGCCGGCTGCGATTGCCGTGTCGGCGGCATCCTGAGCCTTTTCGACGGGCACGGCGATTATGGCGATTTCTGCCTTATGGAGTCGGCGGGGCGATTCTATGTCGGCGATGTCGAAAATAGGCACGCCGCAAATCGTAGTCCCCACGATTTCGGGGTTGATGTCGAAACCCGCGACGATTTTCAGTCCGTAGCGTTGCAGACCGACATCCTGAATCAGAGCGCTTCCAAGGCTACCGCAGCCGATGATAATCGTCGGGTGGATAGTCTTGAAACCGAGGAATGCACGGAGTTCGCGTTCCAACTGTTTCACCTCGTAGCCGATGCGGGTTTTCCCCTTTATGTTGAGGAACGACAAATCTTTGGCGATTTGAGAGGAGTCGACATTCAGTTCTTTGGCGATTTGAGTCGAAGAGACATACTCCACATTGTCGGCATGAAGCATGCTGACGTATGCCAAATACCACGGCAGACGGCGTATAGTCGGCTCGGGCAGGATAATTCTTGATGTCGAAGCAGTATCGCTCATTCAGTCAAAATTTGGTGCTATTACGCATAATCAAGCAAATTTAGTAACATTTTCCATATTTTCCAAAAAAAAAATCAAATCTTCCACTCATAACATGTTATTTCGGACATTTTTCGGTTGATTTTTGCGAAATTTTCAGCCAATCTCAACGCAATTTTCATAAGATATTTCATAAGATAATTTGGTGTGGTATTACGTTCGGCCATAGGTTGCCTATTTCATATTGCGGGCCTATTTTATACCGAACCGACGTTAATTTCATATTTTACGTTTCATATTTTATGAAATAAATCAAAGCCCGATAACAAAATCCCCCACGATTTGAAATCACGGGGGAAGTATATAACCATTCTTTGTAGACTATTTTCATTTAGCGGGAAGTTCCACAATTTTGTTGTGTAACCACTCTGGCAGAAGGCTCTTGAAGCGGCCGGTCGTGCCGGTCGGAACGTTGATAGCTTTCAGATTCGAACAACTATAGTATTTGCAAGTCGTTTTATATCAACAATTTGCACATTAAATGGTAGAAAAGTGACAATGCGGATTCTATCAATGCAGAAAAAGATAAAGATTTAATACTTTTAACTTTAATTTAGGCAAGCAATCTATATTTCTACCACATCCCATATTTCTCTCAACTCTTGACAGTCTATAGAGTGAAATCTATCCTTTTGAATGGCAACACATAACAAGTAGCGAGGCCTACTCATGCCGACATAAACCACTCTTAAGCTTTTCAGAGTATCATCATCTGTCCCTGTGTACGCCATACCTTTAAACTGTTCTTTTAGTCGTTCCGACTCATAATACTTGTTGTAAAATGTTTCAAGATATAAGGTTGCCGCGTGCGTCTCTCCTTTAACAGAATGAACCGTGGCGACCTCTATCTCTATATCCCTCTCTTTGTAAATATTTCCATGTTCAGCATCCAGGGCAGCCTGATGCCCCACGGCAACAGCATTAAAAAAAGTATTAGCTTCTTCCGTCGCCTCATCCTTTCCAAATAGTGGCAATAGTGCACCCGACAAATACTGATAGATTTCCTCTTTCATATGCTGTCTATCAACTGCATTACTGCCAGTTGCCGCTAACATTGCCCATTTCATCACCTTACAAAGGAGCTCTTCTTTATTCTTTATATCTATCAATGTCAGGTAGTTAAGCAGAGAGGTTCTGTTATAACGTTTGGCATTATTTCTTACATTACACAAATCCAAGAACTCTATTATACCCTGAATAATGGATGATCCACAATCTTTTACTGTACCATGATGGTTCTTAAATAAGAAATCGTCAAATGAATCCCCCTCTACCCTTGGCTTTGTGTTCTTCTTTTCAAACGACGGATAATATGATTCTATATATCTCTTTTGCTCATTGGCACCTTTTTTACCAACCCAACCGCAAGCTTTGATATTAACTCGATGCAATGGATCTTCGTTCTTTTCCATGTTGGCAAGATTCAACACAGAAATATTGTCCATTTCCGGGATTGTAATTGTTTTCAGCAATTCTGCATACTTAGGCAGCACAGCCAGAGGATCTTCATAAGTAATGATGACTGGTTTTACTGAATTAACATCCTCATTACCAACGAGGAGGTGGTTATCTTCCATACATAAAGAACGCAATGGACGAGCTATGTTCTCTCCGAATCGATTACTATTTCGTATATATAGAACATCTTCGCCTCTCAATTCAGCATTGTCACTACCATCATTCCTATCTCCCTCATAGATTGCTTGGCAATAATCTCCAAACCGCTGAACTACGACTTTATCATCTGCGAATAAACTATTTATCAGCTCAGCCTGTTGTTTGTCGCAATCTTGAACCTCATCTATAAACAGGTATTTGAATCTCTTATCTGAGAAACTACTATAATCAAGTCCTTTTTCTCGAATATACCTGAATGCCAAATCGTATGCATCTTCAAAAGAAAGAATGCCCTCTTTGAACATCTCCTCTTTTATTCTAAGATACTCTTTACCAGTTTCTGTTGTGATTCCAATATGGCCGCTGTCTGTTATCAGCCAACTATTCAACCAATCAATCCTAAATTTTAGAATTATCTCCTTCCATTCATTATTAATAATCCCTTTCTTTTTTGCCCTAATTAATAGAGCAATGTTGCCGTGTATATTTGCGTAATCATGACCACTCAATTGAAAATCATACCAAACAACTCTTTTACCTTTCTTTTTTATTACATTAGCAGCAATCAAAGAATCGACGCCTCCCCAAGCATTTATTTCATCCTCCCCTAACCTATGCTCTTTTGCAGCCATTAGAGCAAATACAAAACCTTTTAACTTGTTTTCAAAAGGCAGACTGCTATACTTCTTCAACAACACAGCCTTAGCAATATCATTATCTACATATTGGATCTGGCTACCGTAGAAATAATGAAGTGCCGCTGCTGCAACATACTTATGTAGAAAGGTCTGAATTGTACCGAAGAAATTGGGATAACTAAAAAGGACATCCGCTTTAGGACCAACTTTTGCCTTTATTTCATCGATGGCGACATTAGTATGTGTAAGTACGCATACTCCTCTTCCATCTTCTAGGGGTAACTTGTTGGCAAGAATAATCAACTTGGCCAGCAAAGCCGTAGTCTTACCACTTCCTGGACATGCTTGGACATAGCAACTACTATCCTTTTTAATAATCTCAACTCTTGGATTATCAAAAGGATTTTTCCCTTTCAAAAGGATATCATGAGCTATTCTTATTTCTTCATCTGTTGCAAATGCCATACTAAAAAACCTTTTCCAGGATTACGCAGTAACATGTTCTATAGCCTTCTTAATATAATTCAGCCGTTCATCATTCTCTATAATACCTTTGACCTTTTCTTTAATATCATCATTCCCTTTTACTGGCGGCAGCTCACCAGCTATCATCCCAGCCATATATTGTGCTGTAATTGCTTTGCTAACTGTACCATCATTCAGCGGTGCAAAAATCTTATAAGATTCTTCTCTTGAAGGCAAATGGTCATCAGGATATTCCTCCTTTACTTTGCCCCACAATTCAAGCAACCGCTCATCTGTCAACTCATAATCTGGGAATTTCTTTTCTATTTGAGCTAACTTTATTGCCATATCAAGCAGTCTGTAAAGTCCGCTCCCCGCAATTTCATATTCTAATGTCCAGTCTTTGGACAAATATATCTCTGTCTTTCCTATATTAATTTCTTTCTTCAAACGCTTGCTCTTTTCTTCCCTGATTATTGAGAGAACGGCTTCGTTCAATTTAGTCTTCTTGTCTTCCGTCAAAACTGCTTTCAAACGGTTAATTGTTTCTCCGACGGGAGCAAAGTTTGCTGTCTTATGAGCACGTACATCATTTTCAAAGGCAGTCAAACTACTAAAAGTACTAGCCATAGAGTCATAATCCACTTCTTCTGTGATAGCTTTTAAGTCCTGAAGGACTAAATCTTTCAACCAATATTCTGGAGTCTTACGGTCTTTACAATTGTCATCGTAATACTCAAGCGCCCTTTCATCAAGATCTGAGACAACAGAAATTGGCATGTCAAACGACTTACCATCTTTGCGCTTAAAGATATTCACATATCGCTTATAAGCAGTGCTACCCACATTGACAATAGATACACCATGCTTATGCAGGTGTTTATCCATCAGTTCAGCAATGGCAGGAATTAACAGGTTTTCCGCATCCCCTTCAACCATAATGAGACCTTTTGCAAAGAAAAGATTAGCCTTTGTAGCATCCAGGAACCGTTCTAGAAATTTATAGTCTGCGGGGGTCATCATCGTGTAAGATGAAGCCATTGGATAAGCCTCTTTGTCTTTTAGAACAATAAGGTTTTCAAGCCGTATCTTCGATGCCAATGTGATGCTGTGAGTAGACAGAATAAACTGCTCGTTATTCTGTTGAGAGGAGATATAATCAATCAACCTCAACTGATACTGCGGGTGAAGGTGTGCTTCTAGTTCTTCAACCAAAGCAAGTTTCAATCCTTTCTTTTGGTTGTTAAACAAAAGCATTTCTGCTGCAATACAAAGCAAATTTAAAGTTCCAAGACCCGACTTATTGCCCTCCATGATTAGATCGAGTAATCTTAAGATCTCAGCCAACTCTCCTCCTGTAAGCTTAATTTGCGCATTCCTCGGGTCTCCGTTAAGAAGGAAGTGCTCTTTTAAGAACCTGTTGATTTCTCCTGTTATTACTCCTCCATTACCCCCGTCTTTGAAATAATTCTCAATTGTGTTTTTCAGATTCTCATAGTCGGACTCTAGTTTGTGTTTTGTACTATTACCCTGTTCATCCTTCTGCGTCTTAAATAATTCATGAGCCCCAAGTATCTGAGCCAACCTTGACTTATAACCATGAGTCATGTCTGTGAGGGCATCCCTGAGTGGCTTGAAATATACCACTTTTAGTAGCTCCCTTGCTTCAGAATCCATTCTGTCAGTTTGCCCATCAATACCCGCAGAGAACGATGGTATAATGACGTTATCTTTCCTTTTCGCATAAAGCCATACTTTCAGCAGATACTTTGTCTTTTCATCATTCCACGATAACCACTCCCAGAACAAGCCGGAATCCTGCTCATTCAGACCATCAAAAACACACTCTATCTTGAACTCATCTTTACGATTTCCATTAATGTCTTGATAGAAGTCTTTGTCGTCAAACTGGATATATTCACCACTTTGTGTTTTCAAAGCATAGCGGACGGCGTCAACGATAGCCGTCTTTCCAGAGTCGTTCTCTCCAATAAGCACATTCACGCCTTCATGGAAATGCACCACCAGACCAGGCTCTCCGTTAGGGCCTTCGCAGTATTTCCTGAAATTCCATAGCTTGAGAACTGAAAGATGCATTTTGATTTATATTTCTATTACTCTAATACTACCCATATTCCATCATTATCCTTGCCTTCATGTTTCAGAACACCTTTCTTCTGTAAAGTGGATAAGTCACGTTCGATAGTGCGTTGACTCACCGACAAGATCTCTGACATTCGTCGACCTGTTATTGTCGGAGACTCTTTGATAAGATTGAGGATTTTCTGCTGACGCACAGAGAGTTTCATCTCCGACACATCTCCGTCATGGTCTCCGACATTGGGGGCGTCGATAGAGGCAAAGATGATAGTCTGAAACTGGGTAGGGGTTGATTTGAATTTGGGTTTCAATTCATCCCTATACCCATCCAATGCTTTGGTCTCGTTGCAGATGCGTGTAAGTCCACTACCTCGCTTTTCCATATAGTCAAGCTGAGCCATCACATTCGCAAGGATAGGATTGCGTCTTTCAGAAGAAACGTCTGCGATGTCTAAGTCTTGAATCAGCATACCATTGTACATTCCTCCTGGTGATGTTACGGTGAGACGGTCATCGTAGATGTCAAGATGCACCTCGCCACCCATGACAGTATAGTCACGATGAATAAAGTGGTTAACCATTGCTTCAAGAACGGCACGTTCCGCATACTCAGGTTTGTTTTTTCGTCCATCAGGAAGTTTCTCCCAGCCTCTCTTTGTGTTTGACTTCACAAAGTTCATGGCTTCACGAAGTAGCATGAGGATGTTGCCAGTGAACTCTGCATCATTGATGGCATCACCCTTTTCCTTTCCATCCCATCGTGTGCAGTATAGGCGAGATTGCCATAAAGGACAGTCATCGGCAAACAATGCGCCTGCATTCGTAAGGTTCCCCGCACCTGTTACAAGTCCAAACGATAATAGATATTTCTTGTCCCATTCTTG
>JAFZPB010000139.1 GCA_017552595.1 Muribaculaceae bacterium | reverse complement strand
TTTGTGCCCTCTATTGTGGCGCCCACTTCGTAGTAGTCCTTGGCTTCGGAAAACTTGAGTACTATGCTTGCTGTTCCCAACAAGTCACTCTCAATCATAGCCGCGGAGCCTTTGGGCACCTTCAGTTTTTTGTCGAGCGACAATTCCACTTTGACATGGCCGGGATTGTCGTATTCGTATTGAATATCTCGGACTTGCCCCACCTTAAAACCGTTGAGGGTTATAGGTGCCGCCACATTCAAACCTTCAACATCAGTATATGATGCATAGTAATAGTTTGCTGACTTGAACAGGTTGATGCCTTTAAGAAATTCGATGCCGAAAATCAGCACCAATGCTGCAACAATTACACAAATTGCGATTTTAATTAGTCGTTTGGTTTCCATTATAATGTATTCTGTTTGTTTTGCTAATTGAAATATTCTACACGTTTCCCGTTAAGAAGTCGAATGATGAAAGCCTTTGGGAACTTCTTCTTGACCTCACCTAACAAACGTTCAATATCCGCTTTTGTTGTAGATTCACCGTAATAATACTTGTATATGCCGTTTTCGAAATAAAAATGGACTGGACTAAGACCTTTGAATTGCCATGATTTTCCGGGAATCTTGGTGTCGGCGGCAAGTATCTGAATGTGATATGAGCCGTTGTCATTGACGGCCGATTGTATTTGGTCCTCTTTGTTTTGTTTGTCGGTGGTATCGGCCGAAGGCTTGACGTTGTCGACAACCTCGGCATTGTTGTCATCGTTTTTGTCCTTATTGTCGGACGGTTCGGATTCCTTTTTCTTTTTCTCCTTCTTTTTCTTTTCGCCTGAATCGTCTTTAGAGGGTTTCGTTTCCTCCTTTGGCGTGCCGTACTGACTATGTCTGTAACTGAGGAATGCTTCATAGATTGCTTCGGCGCAGTCGTCCTGACCTTCATCCGACCCCAAGAATTCTTCTTGAGTGGGGTTGCAGATAAAGTCTAGTTCTACCAAAATAGAAGCCATATTCACCGACCATAAGACATAGAAATTCGCCTGTTTCACGCCGCGGTCATATCTGCCTGTTGCGACCATGTTCTTTTGGACCGCTTTAGCAAACTTGTAACTACGCTCCAAATAAAGTTCTTGACGGTTTTGGTAGATTAGGCCGGCCTCCGTAGAGTTGGGGTCGAAGTTCTTGTATGCTGCACCGCTAATAAGGTCGCGATTTTCACGTTCTACCACCTCGTAATTATTGTCGGATTTAGCACTACCCATTACGAAGGCCTCTGTTCCTCTACATGTTTCAGGATTAGTCAGACTGGAATTTGTATGAATAGAGATGAACAAATCGCCATTGTGCTTGTTTGCGATATTGACTCTGGCTGCGAGCAACACATGTGTGTCGGATGGACGTGTATAAACAACCGTTACCGACTTGTCGTCGGATATAAGTTTGCCGAGTTTTTTAGCGACTGCGAGAGTGACCACTTTTTCTTGTGTGCCGTTCGGCCCGATTGCTCCAGGGTCTTTGCCTCCGTGTCCTGCATCAATTATGATGACGAAATTCTTTGCCGAGCACAAAAAACACACCGTCGCGATTAGCAAAATAGATATGACACGTCTGTATGAGCGCATAACACGAAATTTAATGCAAAATTAGTGCAAGTTGAGAGCAGTACAAAATAAATAACGAGTTTTTTTATTTTTATGTCTATACTGTGACTAACCAAAGAGGGCTCGGAAGGCCTCTTCCACTCTTGACACTTCTGTAAGGGAAATCTTCAGTTTTGAAGTGTCGAAGCCTTTCAAATTGCCTTTCGGGATAATTATCGACTCGAAGCCCAGTTTCTCCGCTTCAAGGATACGTTGTTCTATACGGGTAACCGGGCGAATTTCCCCGGTCAAACCTACTTCTCCGGTCATGCACACGTTCGAAGGAATGGCTATGTCAACATTCGATGAAAGTATGGCGCAAATAACGGCAAGGTCAAGGGCGGTGTCGTTCACTTTAATGCCGCCTGCTATATTAAGAAATACGTCTTTTTGGGCGATTTTGAACCCTACGCGTTTTTCGAGCACGGCAAGGAGCATATTCATCCGTCGGGAATCAAAGCCAGTGACTGAACGTTGAGGAGTTCCGTAGGCCGCTGTTGAAACAAGGGCTTGAACTTCAATCAAAAACGGTCGAACACCTTCAAGGGTTACGCCAATCGTCGTGCCCGATAGTTCTTCGCCATCGCGCTTGATTAGCAATTCTGACGGATTTGTAACTTCTCTTAGGCCCCGCTGGCACATTTCGTAAATGCCTATTTCGGAAGTGCTGCCGAAACGGTTCTTAATAGAGCGGAGAATACGGTACATATAGTGTCGGTCGCCTTCGAATTGGAGTACGGCATCAACAATGTGTTCGAGCACTTTCGGACCGGCAATGGAGCCTTCTTTGTTGATGTGTCCGATTATTATCACGGGAACATTTTCTGTCTTTGCATAGCGAAGCAGTTGAGCGGCACATTCTCTAACTTGGCTAACCGAACCCGCCGACGATTCTATTTCATCTGTTGCTATGGTTTGGATTGAATCGACGATTACTATTTCAGGCTTAATCGACTCAAAGTGCTGGAGAATGTTCTCGAGCGATGTTTCGCATGCGATGAAACAGTTGTCGTTAAGGCGTCCGATTCTGTCGGCACGCATTTTAAGTTGTGACGCACTTTCCTCTCCCGAAATATAAAGGATTCTGCGACTGCGAAGCGACAAGATGTTTTGAAGGACGAGTGTGGATTTTCCGATGCCTGGTTCTCCTCCGATTAACACGAGAGAACCCACCACCAATCCGCCTCCCAATACACGGTTAAGTTCATTGCTTGGGAGTTTTATTCGAGCTTCGTCGGTCGCTTCGATTTCCGATACCCGTTGAGGCTTCGACATTGTAGAACGACGTTCGGAAGATGATTTGGCGGATTTTGTCACTCGTTCTTCAACGAAAGTGTTCCATTCGCCACACGACGGACAACGACCTTCCCATTTGGGTGATTCGTAGCCGCAATTATTGCAGAACCATTTAGTCTCGGTTTTCTTTTTTGCCATATTTGTGTTGAGAGTTAGAAGTTAAAACTACGACGGCGGAATTCTGCGACGATAACCGCCGTGGCCATCGCCACATTCAACGAGTCGGATGACGGCAAATTTCCGTCGGTAGAGAAGTGGGGGATGAGCAGTCGACTTTTGACATGCGATTCCACTTCAGGGGATATGCCTTTTCCTTCATTGCCCATAACTATTATGCCGTTAGTAGAGAGTGGAGTGTTGTAGATGTTTTCTCCGTCAATGAATGTGCCATACACGGGTATTTTTTCATCTGTAGCCTTCGAAAGAAAATCGGCCAAATCCACATACGCCACATTTACACGAGATATTGCGCCCATTGTTGCTTGAACAGTTTTCGGATTATAAACATCAACAGTGTCAAGGCTGCAGACAATATCCGTTATCCCGAACCAATCGGCAATTCTAATGATGGTGCCGAGATTGCCCGGGTCCTGGACTCTGTCGAGAGCAAGGACAAGGCGGTCTCGGGCCGTCTCTACTGATATGCCGCGGTTTTCGGGAATATAATAAACCGCTATGACGGGCGGTTGGGTGGAAAGTGACGACATTCGGCGCAGGTCGTCGTTTTTGACGACGATGCAATCGACTTGATTTGCGATGGAAGGGTTTTCGGCAATCCATTTGGCGTTGGCAAACAGATATCGGCAACGAAATGCCTCGAAAGTGTCGATGACGCATTTCGTGCCTTCTGCCACGAACAAGCCATGCTCGCGACGATGTTTAACATCGCATAGCGAAGCCACCAATTTTCTTACTCCAGATGTCAATTCCATAATCGCACTTAAATATAAAAGCCGGCACCGAAAATAAAATATAGTTTTTCAGCGCACGGATTTGCACTCAATTTGCCAAATATCGGGATGCGGAAACGGTCTTTTATCGTGAATTCTTTAACTGCTTTAAGCGCAATTTCGGTAACTGCAAAACCGCTTGCTTCATAGTAGGTCGTTTCCCAGGGGGTAAAACCTATCGACCCCGTCCAGTCAAGGCCACCCAATTTGAATGGTGCTGATAGTTCGAAATAACTTGAGTAAGCGCGTGACCCGTCGGATTTGGTGCCGTCGGCGTCGGCAAAATTTGTGTACCATGCGGCAGCGAGAAAGCCGAAGTCATAGCCTACAGATGCCCCGAAAACGTGTGGAGTGGTAGAGTTCTCCCAATTGAAAAAATTGCCTTCGCTGAGCCAATAGTCGGTCACGCTAACATTGAAACCTTTATATTCATATTCCAATGTCAGGTCAATTTCCTTATTAACTTCAGGATCAGAAACCCCAATATTCCCCCATGCGGAAAGGCTTAGGCCACGGTATTCAATTCCGAGGGTGGGTTGGACTCCTACGCCGCCAAGATATAATCCACGCCAAACGTACTGGTTGACAAGGTCCACGCCGAGCGAAGCCGTCACTTTGTTGTCGGAACTGTCGTGAATTTCGTCGGCAACGGGCAATTTGTCATCTTGAGCCATCGTGGCAAACGCGGTCATTGCGGTTAAAAAGAAAAATGCAAGTCGTCTCATAATGGTATGTTATAAATTATTGGCGTTTTCATCTTCGTGAAACAATGCGGCAAGTGTTGCAATAAAGCGGGAAATTTGCGTCACTGCATCGGATGTGGATTTTGATATTTCGCGTTTTTGCAGACGCATAAGTAGCGTGGCGTAAAGGAGATTAAAACACGTCTCGATTTCGCCTGAGGGATTATCGCCTGCCTTTGAACGAAGTTCGACTATATAGGGGAGAACGGCATAGAACATCGCCCTATATTGAGCATGTTTGTCGTCATTTAGTAGGGAACTATGAAAGTCGGTGAGATTTATCACAACGTTGCGGTTAATTTGCAGATGTCCCGATTTTTCGACGCCTTCGGTTTTCATCATGTCGATTAGCGATTCATACCATTCGCGTAGGCGCTTGTTTTCGTCAGATGATAACCCTTGAGGTGCAATCATTGCTTTGTCGATTTTTTCAATGTCGAGGTTGCAGGCGCGTATGATATCCTCTACTTGCCACATATAAAGCAAGTATTCAGCGATATTCTCTTTTCTTTTCTTCGAAGCGATAAACATTTGAGAGTATTTTTCTCTAATGTTGCAAAGATAGGAAAAAATCTGTATCTTTGCAAGCCGAAAGTAAATCTAAGATGAAATGTTGCAATATTTGAAAAATATATTCCAAGTGATAATCTCTCCCGACAAAGGGTGGGAGGATGTCGCTGCGTCTAATCGTAAAGCCGATAAAGAACTGATGCCATGTTTTCTCATTCTAAACGCTGTGGCAGCCATAACGGTTTTTTTGTCTTTGCTGTATGGAGTGAGAGACGAAACGGTCGCCCACGTGATTGTCGCAGCCGTTGTAGTGTTCGCCAAGTATATAGTCGGCTACTATATTGCTGTTTTCATCTTCTTCAATTTTTTGTCGAAATATTTTACAGGCGGAGTTAACGAAAATAAAATCCGCACGTTCTGCATTTACTCTCTGTCGATTTTGGTTATTTTCCAAATCATCACTAACCTGATTCCGCACACATTGCCGATTATGAGTTGCCTTCCGCTTTATTTGATTGTTGTGGTGTGGAAGTCGATGCGGTACCTTCTCGTTAATGACAGTCAGACACTCGAATTCGTAATCCTTGCCTCTTTGGCGCTGATTGCACCTCAATATATAATAGGCCTTTTCGCCAACTTGATATAATCTATGAAATTACAAAACGCTAAGGATATCAATATCAAAAATAAGCGCGCCACTTTCGACTATCATATCGTCGAAAAGTTTACTGCCGGCATAGTCCTCACTGGCACGGAAATAAAATCCATCCGTCTTGGTAAGGCTTCTCTAGTCGATACTTATTGTTATGTCAATAACGGTGAAGTGTGGGTGAAAAATATGAACGTTTCAGAATACTTTTACGGCACCTACAACAACCATGAGTCGCGACGCGAGCGCAAACTATTGCTTACCCGTAAAGAAATTCGCCGTCTTGATTCTGCTTCGAAAGATGCGGGCACGACGATTGTTCCTATCCGTTTGTTTATCAACGAACGAGGATTGGCAAAACTCGTGATAGGGATCGCCCGTGGTAAGAAAGATTACGACAAGCGTGAAACAATCAAGGAGCGCGACGCTAAGCGTCAACTCTCACGCGCAATGTATAAGTAAAAATTTTTTGGGCTTATTTAAATTTCCGGCGGATGATTTTGCCGGAGGATGTTTTGTCGATGTGCGTTTTTACGATGGCTTTGGGGCGTTCGTGAGAAACGAGTGCTGTGCGAAGTCGGGCAAGAAGCGTGTTGTCGTCAATATCGTAGTCGTCTGTTACAAGAATGATTTCTTCCCCCCATTTCGCGCTTGGGCGTGATGTGATGTAGAAGTCGCCGATTTCGATGGCGTCGGAGATTTTTCTTTCAATATCTTCGGGGAACACCTTTTTGCCGCCGGTTATTATCACATTGTCGGCACGCCCCAACCACCTGAATTGTCTATTGTCAATTAAATCGACGATGTCGTTAGTGACGACGGGGGAGAATGAAAAATCGGGAGCGTTTATAATCAGGCAGTTACGGTCATCGATGGAAAATGTGACACCATCGAGAGCCGTAAAAAAGTCTTCTTTGGCAGAAATATGACGAAGGGCTACGTGTGAGCACGTTTCTGTCATTCCGTATGTCGCCCAGGCGTCAACAACACACGAGCACAACTCGTTCTCTACCGATGTCGGAATCGCACCGCCGCCGACGATGAGATGCCTCACATGTGAGAGTTGACCACTTTCGATGAGATAGGGAAGTTGTGACGCAACTACCGGAAGCAAATCTATCGTCAGATTCGGAAGTGTTACACGGTTAGAAGGCTTTTGAATAACTATTTCGGCATCTGCGACAATAGCCCTGACAATCATCATTTTTCCGGCGACATAATCAGTCGATAGCGGGGATAAAAGCAACGAGCGACTGTCAATGCCGAAGTGATTGCAGGTCAGTGTCGCCGAACGAATCATATCGGCTTTGTCAAGTCGTATCGCTTTAGGCGTACCCGTAGAGCCTGAAGTGTGAGCCTCAACGAAATCTGAAGAGTTGTTCCATTCGTCAAGGAAATTCAGTGCGGCAGAATCGTCGTCAATGATTCGAAATCCCATTTCTTTGTGTTGTCGTATGTGAGATATTCGCCATTAGTTGTGAGTGGCGAAGGAATGTTGTTAAGGAATAGATTGCCTGTCCCAAGACCCTGGGTGGAAAGAATGTTGGAATGACATTCAGCCGCTTTCATGGCGAATTGGGCAATGGCGTTTAGTCCTACGTTTGATTCCAATGCCGATGTAATCCAGCATTTTATGCCTTTTTGCTCGGCTGCTGAAATCCATTTTTCGGCATCGCTGAAGCCGCCGCAAAGCGATGGTTTCAAAATGATATATTGCGGTTTGATTATGTCGAGCAAATCACATTGTCGCTCAGTTGAAACACCGATTAGTTCTTCGTCAAGGGCAATTGGAATAGGGGATTGCAGGCAAATATCGGCCATCTCTTCCCACTGTCCTTGCCGAATCGGCTGCTCTATGGAGTGAATTCCGAAAAGGGAAAGTTTATCCAGCCGTGATAGGGCG
>JAFZPB010000138.1 GCA_017552595.1 Muribaculaceae bacterium | reverse complement strand
GTGCCGTCGTCGCTTACGCGGGCGGTCAACGATTGGAATCGTTGGCCACCGGGACTGGTGAGAGTTTGCGTCTTTTCAGCCAAAATATCATCGCTGCCTACTGCGTGTATAGCGTAGCCGTCGCTGTAGTTCGTGCCTACCGGTTCGACAACGTAGGTGGTGTTGCCGAGCGTGAACACGTCAAAGCCGTCGGAAGTCGAAGCCGAAATGGCCTTGATAACTGGATTTTTGCCACTGCGGACACGATATGCGAACGAGGCGTCGGGATTTGCCACCACTGCGCTCAATTCGGTGACGATAGGTTGGGCAATGGCTGTGGCATCGGCGGTGAATGTCGGGTTAACGACCGTAGCATTGCCAGATTGAGCGCCGTTGACAATGTGGAACACCGCACCGGATGAGGCTCCGCTCGGAATCAGACACCAATAGGCGCCTGCCGAACTCATAACATTGCCGAGGATTCGGCCCGAAGCGTCAAGACGGGCGGCGGTGACTCCGCTCGGGTAGGTGAGCGTCAGCGAATGTTGCGTGCCGTTCGGCTCGATAATCACCCACGAGGTCGATGACGGAACACTCGCGAAGTTGGTGTTGACCACGATGTTTCCCGCATCGTCGGAAGTGATTCCCGTGCCGAGTCCATCGACTGTTGCATAGTCCTGACGTGTGCCTGAAGAGTTATAGCGCACCACCTTGCCGTTGGCTTTGTCGTTTACATATACATAATCGCCATAGCCTGTGGAGAAGCGGCCGTCGGCGGAAGCGATAATGTTGGATGTGGAATCAAGCACTTTCGTGAAGACGAATTGAGTCGGGTCGACGATGGGTTTGGCGGTAGCCGTGCCGTTGAGGGCAACGGTCACCGAAGGAGCGCCCGAAGACGATGCTGTCAATGTCGCGGAGTGGCTGCCTGCGGCGGCGGGGCTATAAGTGACGGTTACAGAGCCGCCCGATGTGCCGAGCGACGAAGCGGAGAGCGAGAACTGCGAAGCGTTTGCTCCCGAAAGGGCGAGCGAGATGTTGCCCGTGAGGTTTGCGCCTGTGAATGTTACCGACTTGGTTACTGACGATTCCTCTTCGGCTGTGAACGACAGCGACGAAGCCGACGCGGTGATTGTTGGGTCGGTGGACGGCGGAGTGTAGGTGCCTGTCAAAGGAATAACGATGTCGGTCATATAGGGCGAAGAGCAGCGGAGATAACCGGTGCTGCTGGTAATGCCGTCGGTGGGAGTGTAACTGACTTTAACGGTAGTCGATGCACTATAGACGGTGTTGCCCGTAATAGAGGTGACGGCGAATTGCTCGGCGTTTGCGCCTGAAATCGTGAAAGTGTATTCGCCGTTGAGATATTCGTTGGTAAGTTTGACCGATTTGGTCACAGCCGAAGTCGAAGTGGCGGCGAAAGCCAAAGAAGACACGCTTGCCGTGGCAGCGCCTTTCTTGATGGGCAGTTCGGCACTCTCCGGCGGCGTGTATTTGTAGAATACGGCTTTACAGGGACTTGAACCACTGACGAGACCGAGAATCATGCATGCGTGGCCGTTGGAGTCGCGGCGCACTTTCACGCCTTCAAGTTCGCCCGGGACGAGGCTTAGCCAGTCGGTGAAGCGATATCGATATGAGAATTTGTTCTTGCGCCAGTTATATACATGAATCCAAGTGGTGGATTTGCCGTTGTAGGCGGTGGAGGTCCAAGTGCCTACGCCTTCGCCGATATAGATGAAGTCGCCGTTGATTGTCCATCCTTGGTGGTCCCAAGTCTGGTAGCCATTGTCGCCGTAGTTGCCTGTGGATTCTTCGCCCTTGGTGACGACGACTTTTTGAAGGAGCGTGGCGTTGGTGCCGTTGGTCAAAACGTCGTCGAGGTCATAAACGAAGAAGTTGCTTATAGTGGTTCCGGCGTCGTTTGTGCCTGTCGTGCGGTAGGCGAAAAGGCGGTTACCTTCGTCGATAGAGGGATATTGGTTGTGGCCTTTTTTGAAATAAGTGATGGGATATGTGGTGCCGTCGTAGGTGAAAGAGTCCTTTGTCAGATTGACAGTTGCGCCGCCAACATAGCGGAAGAAAGCGGTGTATTTCGACACCGTTTCGCTGCCGTCGTCTTTCAGTTCGGCCTTGCCGCCGCAGAAGATATAGACTTTTCCGTCGATACGGCAGACGGCCATATTAGTGCCGTGTCCGCCGTAGCACACTTTCATGGTGCTCGTGGCGGAAGTTGCACCCGATTTCACGCGGGTGATTACCAATGGTTTCGGGTCGCTTTGGAGAGCAGAGCCGCCAGAAAGTTGGATTGTGTAGAGGTCGCCGGTTTCGGTGTCGAAGTCGAAACTCTGCATGGCGGTGGTGGCGCCGAGCGAAGTAGCGCTTTTCCAAGTGCCGAAAGTGCCTTGTGAGGGTTTGATGCGGCCCGTGTTGTCGAGGTAGTAGCGTTCACGACCGGAGAACGAAGGTGAATTGACATAAGCATACTGATATCCCGAATTGTCAACTTGATTGAAGCGGGTGTCGCATTTGATGGCACCGCACTCGGTAGCGTCGAGGTACATCAAATAGTTGTAAGTGTCGTGAACTTTTGTTTTATTGCGGAATGCGTTGTAGTTCAAGTTTATTGAACAATTCTTTGGGGTTACGCAGTCGTCATCGCCGGAGTGGCCTTGGAACACACGGATGCAGGGATAAACGCCCTCCTGTCCCGAGCAGTTGTTGAATTCGTTGTGCTTGATGTTGAACACCGTCGTGCCGGCGTAAGCGTTGCGGTAGATGCGGAGAGCGAAATCGCCTTTCTTGGTGGCGTCGTTGATGTTGTTTGTGCCGCAACCGTCGAATTTATTGTTGAGGATGTTGATTGTCCCGCGTGAGTTGGCGATATGTATGCCGTGGGCTCCGTCTTTGAAAGTGTTGTCGACGATATTGTTAGTGCCGTAAAGGCCGGCGAGAATCACGAAGTCGGGGCCAGTTGTGCCAGTTAATTGGTTGTGGCTGATTGTCACCGATTTGTAGCGTGTTTGGGATGTTTCGGCGTTGGCGTTGGCATCGGTATAGACCTTTCCGAGACGAAGGAAGCCCGTCGAGCCTGAGCCGGAACTTGTGCGAGCGATTGTGGAGTTGTTCAGCACGTTATATATAAATGTAAAGCCAGAAAGGGGTGTAGTGTTTGTGGCTGCGGTGTTATAAACTTTGCCGTTGCCGCTGAAGTCGAATCCGTTGAGGGTGACGTTGTTGGCGTTGACGACGATAGAGCCAGTGATTGTCGAGGCACTGCCGCGTGTCTGCGCGCGTCCGTCGATGAAGGCATTTGCGCCCTTGAAGTTCAGTCCTGCGGTAGCGATGGTGGCACCGCCGTATGTGCCTGGAGCCACATAGACCGTAGAATTTGCTTGTGGAGAGGCGGCCACAAGTGCCGCAAGGTCGGCGAAAGCGGTTGTGCCGACCACATAGTTTTGACCTTTATAAGTGATTGTCGCTCCAGTGCTGGTGGCAGAGGGGCTTACCAGATAGGTTGTCGCGTTGGCTGTCATGCACCCTGCAACCATAATAGCGACTAAGAGATTTTTAAGTGTCATGGTAATTATTTATGAATCGTTTTTTTGTCAATGCGAATAATCGTGTAAAATTAGTAAAAATATTCCAAAAAAACAAGTTGACGGTAATGCATAGTGTGCATGCATAATTTGCTTCACAAAAAAAGACACATAAAAGAGACTCCCCCTTGCGCAGACGCAAGAGGGAGTCACTAAAAAATATATTATGAACAAAGATTAGTTCTTTGCGATTTTCTTCGAGGTGCGGCGGCGGTCAACAAGCCAAGCGATGGGCGAAGCCACATAGATGGTTGAGAGTGTACCGGTGATAACGCCGAACAACATAGCGAAGATGAAACTGCGGATTGATTCGCCTCCGAGGATGAAGATGACGAGGAGCACGAGCAATGTGGTGAACGAGGTCATAATCGTACGTCCCAAGGTCGAGTTGATTGAGAGGTTGATTGTCTCGCCGAAGTCTTTCTTTGGATACAAACCGACGTTTTCGCGGACACGGTCGAAGACCACCACGGTGTCGTTGATTTGGTAACCGATAACGGTCAAGATAGCGGCGATGAAGTTCTGGTCAATTTCCATCGAGAAGGGAAGGATGCCCCAGAAGAGCGAGTAGAATCCGATGATTGTGAATGCGGTGAACGCCACAGCGCAGAGAGCACCCACGGAGAATGCCACAGTGCGGAAACGCAGCAAGATGTAGAGGAACATTGCGATGAGCGAGAGCACGACGGCGATGATAGCGCCTGTACGCATATCGTCGGCAACGGTAGGACCAACCTTCTGCGAGGAGATGATACCTTGGTCTTCGTTACGTGTAGAGAATTCTTCTTCCGACATGCCGGGGAGGTATTTCGGGTTAGATGAAAGCACCTTGTGAAGTTTGTCGGTGATTTCTTTTTCTACGCCTTCGCCTTCTTCGTTAATCTTGTAGTTGGTTGAGATACGCACTTGGTCTTTGCCTTCGATAGTGATAACCGAAAGTGTCGAGTTGGGGAACTCGGGAGCAAGGTCGGCGCGGAGTTCCTGCGGATTGACATCCTTGTCGAACTTGACAACGTAGTTACGACCACCTGAGAAGTCGATACCTTGGTTCAAACCACGGAACACGAACGATGCGGCAACGATAAGAATGATGGCTGTAACGATGCCGAAACCAATCTTGCGTTGGCCGAGGAAGTTAATATGCGAGTTCTGGAAGAGTTTGCGCGAGATGGCGGTGGTGAAGGTGAGACGGTCGGCGCGTTTGCCCTTAGCAATGGCGGCAAAAGCGAGACGGCTCAAGAACACAGCCGTGAAGAACGAGCAGATGATACCGACAATCAACGTGGTGGCGAAGCCTTTGATTGGGCCAGTGCCGTAGAGCATAAGGATTACGCCAGTGATGATTGATGTCAAGTTGGAGTCGAAGATAGCGGAGAATGCGTTGGAGTAACCGTCGGAGATGGCGGTGCGTACATTCTTGCCGTTGCGGAGTTCTTCCTTCGTACGTTCGTAGATAAGCACATTGGCGTCAACTGCCATACCGAGCGCGAGCACGATACCGGCGATACCCGACATTGTCAGCACAGCCTCAAACGAGGCGAGGATGCCGAATGTGAAGAAGAGGTTGAGGATAAGGGCGCAGTTTGCGATGAGGCCGGGGATAATGCCATAGTACATCATCATGAAAATCATGAGGAGCACGAGAGCCACGATAAACGAGATGAAACCGGCCTTGATGGCTGCGTGACCGAGCGACGGACCGATAACCATGTCGGAGATGATTTCGACCTTAGCGGCCATCTTACCACTCTTGAGGACGGTTGCCAAGTCCTTTGCTTCGTCGACGGTGAAGTGGCCGGTGATTTGTGAGCGGCCGCCTTCGATTGCCTGATTTACGTTAGGATAAGAATAGACATAGTCGTCGAGGACGATAGCGACGGCGTGGCCGATGTTGTCGCGGGTGACGCGAGCCCATTTCTTTGCGCCTTCAGCGTTCATCGTCATGGAGACGACGTTGCCTTGGAAGTTATCAAAGTCGCTCGAAGCCGAAACGACGACGTCGCCAGCGAGTGCGGGTTCGCCGTGGTTGGTCTTAAGGGCTACGAGTTGATAGAGTTCGATTTTGTTTGTGGGAGCGTTAGCGGTGGTGTCGTTGGGGTCGCGAGTTTCGAGTTCCGTAGGCTTCACCGTGCGGCGAACGACGAGGTTGTCGGGGAGAATGCGCTTAGCGGTGGGAGAAGCGAGGATTTCGAAGATTTCGTCACACTGAGCCTTTGTGGCTTGACCGATGACGGGAGTAGCGCCTTGGGGCATCACGCCGAGAGCGACGAGGCTTTTGCCTGCGATGCTTGCATCGACGGGAGCAACGGCTGCGGAATCGGTGGCTGCCGAGTCGGCGGGAGCGGCCTCAGCCTTGGGAGCGGCTGCTGTTGCGGGTGCTTCAGCCTTCAGAGCATTTTCGAGTTCGCGGAATGCGCCTTGGAGGTCGGTACCTTCATAGGTCTCGTAGAATTCGAGCGATGCCGATTGTTGTAGGAGGTGGCGTACACGTTCGTGTTCTTTGACACCAGGGAGTTCAAGAAGGATTTGACCGTCTTTTTCCTTAAGTACTTGGATGTTGGGAGAAACAACACCATATTGGTCGATACGAGTGCGGAGCACGTTCGCAGAGTTGTTGACGCGGTCGTTGACCTCTTTTTTAAGTTTGGTCTTAACGGTTTCGTCGTTGTCGCCGCGGCTGACAGCGTCTTTGAAGAGCACTGAGAAGTCGGCTTGGCTATTGACATTGCGATATTCCTTGCAGAAAGTGCCGATGTAGTCATTAGTTTCGTGTTTGGCGATGAGAGCATCGGTTGCTGCGAGGGCTTTTTCAAGAGTCGAGTCGTTTTCGACGCTTGCCATCGAACGGATGATGTCGGGCATAGACACTTGGAGAATCACGTTCATACCGCCCTTGAGGTCGAGGCCGAGGCCTACGCCCATGCGTTGTACTTCGTTGAATGTGTAGCCCAGATAGACTTTTTCTTTTCCGATTGAGTCGATGTAGTTTTTGTAGGCTTTTTGATAATCAGGTGAGTTGGAATCGGCAGTTCCGGCTTGCAAGGCTGCGTATTCCTCGCCTTTCTTCTCGAAGTGGTTTGTGGCCACGGAGAAAGAAATGTAGAAAATACATACAAGAGCCAAGAAAATAGCGATAACACCGGAAATGGCGCTTCCTAAAATTCCTTTACTTTGCATAAATAATTGATGTTATTAATTGTTTATTTTTTTATTTCGACAATTTTTCAGCCTGCAAAGTTAATGCTTTTTCTCCAAATATCCGTAAATCAAACGAGTTTTTTTCGATTTTGACCGAAAATGAGTGAAAAATAAGGTCGCGGGCGCGTGAGAGAGCGGTGGCAGGGTATATGGAATATTCAAAAGAATTTAATGGAAATTTTAGGTGCTTTTTGCGGGTAATCGTCCGTATAAATGGTTGGAACAAAGCGAGTAATGCTATTCACAAGCGTGTGTTTCACATCGTTGTGAAACACACGCTTGTGAATTAGAAAAAATTGTATTAACTTTGCAGCAGAAAATAACATTTGAATTATGAAGAAGAGTTTTGTCTTTGGAGTTGCCGCGCCCGAATATAATTTTATTGGTAGGGAAAAGGAAACGAGTCGGCTTATAACTAATTTCGAATCAGGAGTAAATACGATTCTTATCTCTCCTCGCAGATGGGGTAAGACATCGTTGGTAAGCCATGTGTGTGGCAAGATGCGCGACAATAGCGATGTGCTCATTGTCCGACTTGACATTTTTTCGTGCAGGAGCGAATATGATTTTTACAACCAGTTTGCGGCCGCAGTGTTGAAGCAGACGGCGACCAAGAAGGATCAATGGTTGGAAAATGCCCGCGAGTTTCTTGTCCGTTTGTCTCCGATGATATCGTTTCGACCCGACCCGTCAACAGATTTTAATTTGTCGCTCGGTATCACACCAAAGACTCACACTCCTGAAGAGATTTTGGAATTGCCCGAAACGATAGCCCGCAAGCGTGGTAAACGCATCGTGGTGTGCATTGATGAATTTCAGCAGATTAGCGAACTACCCGACGCTAAAACGATACAGCGAAAACTGCGGACAGTGTGGCAACACCAAGAGTTGACATCATATTGTCTTTATGGTAGCAAAAAACACTTGATGTCGATGATGTTCCAAAGTCGCGACCATGCATTCTACCATTTCGGAGATGTCCTTTTTCTCGGGAAGATTCCTACCGAAGAATGGGTAAAATACATTTGTCAGCATTTTGCAGATAACAACAAGACGATAAGCGAAGAATTGGCCTCAAAGATTTGCGGGTTGGTTGATAATCATTCGTCATATGTTCAACAACTTTCATGGAATGTAATCAATATGACCGAAGATGGTGAAAACGTCACGGACGACATTGTTGATGCAGCGTTGGACGACTTGATAAACGTCAACGAGAGTCTTTTCATCCAGCAGATAGCGCCGTTGACAAATTATCAAATCAACTTTCTTCGCGCACTCGCCGATGGTGTGACCACGGGCTTTGGCGAAAAGAATATCAGAGAAAACTATTCGCTTGGCGCTCCTTCGAACATTAAAAGACTGAAAGATTCCTTGGAGAATCGAGAGTTGATAAGCGTTGAAGGTAAAACCGTTACGTTAACCGATCCAGTTTTCCTGCTTTGGCTTCGCCGAACGCTATAAAAAGTGAATTTCTCGGGGCACTGACAAAAAACCATGTTTGGGTTTAGACATTGGGCATAGAAAATGCTAAACAAAGGTGCAATAATAAGATACAACTACTTTCTGTGTGAAAATGTGCGATGTCAAAAAACGTCGATGCCACAGGACTCACTCTCATTACAACCCCGTTTCCAAACGAGTTATATGGTTGAGGATTATCACTGCGCACCCACTGTGCAAATCGCCCTCCATAACCACCCATCGGGTGAGGGTAGCGTCTGCACCACTCATGAATACTCTCGCCGAAATCCCTGTTACGAAGGATAGCATCCATAACAACCACGGTACATATTGTGTCATCCATGAAATCGCTGTCTTGAGCGAATCTCTCAAAATCATAGTCGTTTGTCGGGTCAAACTCAAAACGGCTACCTGCTATGTCACCTATGATTGCTCCTAACATAAAATCAATTTTTATTTGTTGTTACGGCTATATGGACTTAAATCAAATAACAGTTCTTTCATCTGTTCTTCTGTCACCTTTCCTTCAAGCAACTGAAGAAGTTCTTCTTGTCGTGGCTGCCCCATTGTCAGGCGATATAATGACAGGATACCGATCAAACGTTGGTATCTGCCGTTCTCCTCGCTCATTGGGTATATTGGTATGATGCGCTCAATATATTCAATGTCTTTCCTGTCTTTAAATACCTCATTATCCAAGGGTAAGAACCAGAATGGCACCATCTCTGGGTTATCCTGCTTCAGTACTTGGCATGCTTCATCAAACATTTCATTCCATGTATATTTGTCAGCGAAAGCCTTAGCAACGTTTCTTCTGACGGAAAGGCACTTATACCGATTGATACGGCCTTCTCGTTGTTCAAGATTCTGAGGGTTCGAAGGCAGGTTCCAGTGAATCATTTTCCGACAATACCAATGGAAGTCAAGACCTTCCTGGCCGATTGATGTTGAAGCGAGCAGGAATGGACGGAACGGGCTGTTGAATGCGGAACGGACGCTTGTTGCATGTGTCACCGCTTGTTCTGTCTGCTTGGTGTTGCCAAAATCCACGGCAAAATGCTTTCTCATGCGTATTTTATCATCATCTGAGAAGCCTTGTAAGGTACCTACGGGTTGTGGATATGCAGACACGAGTGATTCCTTTATCCTGTCTCTTACTTGTGCCAATGGTTTTGTCTCACCAATCATATGGACAAACTCGTCAAGTGTTGCTTGGAGGTTGCCCAAGGCGCAGTAGTCCAGGACTCTCAGGAAATACTCGTCCTTCGTCTTGCATGTCAGTTTCACGGCTGCAATGCCATAGCGATTGTTAAAGATGCCCACAAGTTCCTTGGCTGCATCTTCTGCCAATGCCTTTACCGATTGGTTGTTTTCTCTCGATATTCGCCCCATTGCCCTATATAGGCATGACGCTGGAGATGCTATCGCAATGTCTGCTAGCACATCAGCGGCATCAGAATAGATTTTCCCCGTAGTGTCGGTGTCGTTATCAAGAGCTTGCATCAATTGCATTATGTCCAGTGAACTGATTCTGTTTGTCCGTTCTGCCTCCATACCTGAGAGTTTTATCTCTATCTTCTCCTTGATAGGCTTTCGTATCTCAGCAAGGCTCATGCCGTAGGTGGCTTTTGGATCGTAGAGTCCAGATAAGTACGTTGATACCGTATTGAGTATAGACTCACCTTTTGTCTTGTTGTCATCGCGGAGCAGTCTCTTTACGTCATCAGAATATACTGCGCCATGATACGCCCTTTTATACAAGCGACGTTCTGATTCGTAGGAAATGAGAGAGGCCAGCATCTTTGGAACCATTCCCCAGGAGGAGAATACAAGATATTTTGAGAAGTCTTTGTTCCTAGTAAAGATACTCTCCACGGTTGTATAATATGGATGAGAAGTGGGAATCCATAGCAGCTGCTCTACATGAGTTGGGTGTTTCTTATCACCAAATATGTTTTCAATGACAAAGCTCAGCCTTGCAATATTGTATTGGGACAGGCTGTAGCTCTCAATGATGTTCTTATCAAGTAACAGGCAGTCCACTTTAGATTTTCTTCTTGCCCCAGCTTTCCATCCGTTCTGGATTTCCTCTTTTAGCTTGTAGTTGTCCATAAACGATAGCTGGAAGGCTGCCGATTTTGTATAATCCGTAGGAGCCGTGAAGACTTTCTGGCCATAGCTGCGACAATGGTCTATCAGCTGCTGCATTTGGATGTAGGAGCGAATATCTCCTTCTGTTAAGCAATGGCTGATATCGGGCATCACCTCCTTGATGATGCCGGTGTTCTGCCTTTCTGTCCTGCCCATAACATGATATAGCATGTCTTCTGCCGCATGATGCTTTTGAACAAGCTCTCCGAAATCTGTCTTGCCAAGATTTGGTAGC
>JAFZPB010000137.1 GCA_017552595.1 Muribaculaceae bacterium | reverse complement strand
GCAGCCCTCTCGGGAACAAACGCTTCACTCTTCTCAATCGACAAGTCTTCGATTGCACAATCGAGCGGCAGCGCTTCGGGCTCCATCAAGATTACTTACGCTCCGACATCGTCAGGAACGCACACCGCAACTCTGACGCTCTCGTCGACAGGCGCGACAGCGGTCAAGGTGAACATCACCGGTACAGCAACAGGAGTTCTTGACCCGACAACTCTCAAACTCACCAAGTTGTATGAAACCGTCACCCCGATTCCGGCAGAGGCCGACGGACGATTCTCGACGGGATTTGGCGAATACGTCTATATCACCGACAAGAGCACAGGCACAATCTACCGCTACAACAAGACTTCGCGCTCGACATTCGCGACTGTTGAAGGCGCAGGCGTGGGTATCTCTTCCGACGATGCAGGCAACATCATCGTCAACAAGGGCTTCGCAGTCGTGGGTTCTTCGGCCAACTTCGTCATCATCTCCGCCGACGGAAAGACCCAGAAGGAATTGACGCTCGACGGCGTTTCTGGCCGACTTGACGACTTCGGACGCGTTGTCGGCAATATGCTTTCATCGGCAGGCGCATATCTCTACATTACGCCGCAGAACCTCACGAAGGCTAAAGTCGTGAAGATTGTAAACGGCGCAGTGTCGAAGATTTCAGACTCGCCCGACACGGGTCTCACATTCAACATGAGCGAAACCGCGCAACCCGCTTACGCTACAGTTGCTGAAATTGACGCTCTGTCGAATCCCGCAGCCTCGTTCTACATCCGCTCGCGTAACACGAAGAACATATTCCAGGTAGGCTCGACCGTCGCCGACCTCGGCGCCGTGACGGGCGCGACCACATGCTTCGGCTTCGACGTATTCGAACTCCAAGGCAAGAAGTACGCCGTTGAACCCGCTGCCGCAGCCAACTACGGCGACGGCATCGCAATCCGCGACCTCTCGACCAACGAAGTGGTGGCTTCGAAGAGCATCGGTTTGACACCGACGACCAACCCAGGATACCAGTCACTGACGGCTCGTGTGAACGCCGACGGCATGTCGGTGAACATCTACCAGAACCTCTCCGGCAAACTCGCCGCCGTCTATGTCTTCGGCGGTGATGAGCAGGTAGTTCCGACAGAGACCGTTGCCACCCCGACATTCTCGCCTGTCGCCGGCACATACACCGCCGCACAGAACGTGACTATCGCTTGCGCTACCGCAGGTGCCGACATCTACTACACGCTTGACGGCTCGAACCCGACCGCTTCCTCGACGAAGTACACCGGCCCGATTGCCATCAGCGCAACCACTACCGTCAAGGCTATCGCAGTAAAGAGCGGAATGAACAATTCTGCTATCGCCACTGCCGCCTACACAATCACTAGCGCACCTGTAGATAAACCCGCTACTCCGACGTTCAATCCCGCAGGCGGAACCTACACGACGGCACAGAACGTGACAATCGCTTGCGCCACCGCAGGTGCTGAAATCCGCTACACTCTCGACGGTTCGAACCCGACGGCATCTTCGGCCCTCTACACAGGTCCGGTCGCCATCAGCGAGACCACTACCATCAAGGCTGTAGCCGTTAAGGACGGACAACTTTCGGATGTCGCTTCGGCAACCTACACAATCCAAGGCGAAGAGCCCCCATCAGGCGATTTTACACTCGTCTGGGAACAGAAGTTCACCTCACCCGCTTCGAGTGATGCTCGCTTCGCGACCGGCTTCGGGACGAACATTTATGCCCTCGACAAATCGACAGGAAACATCCTCAAGTACACCAAGGATGGCGTTTCGACATTCGCGACAGTTGAAGGTGCAGGCACAGCAATCTCCTCCGACGACGCAGGCAACATCCTCATCAACAAGGGATTCCCCGGCGTTGGCTCGTCAACCAGTTGGGTAATCATCGAACCGAACGGAACTCAACACGAACTCTCTCTCGAATTGCCTTCAGGCATCGAGGCTTGCCGTGTTGACCAAGTAGGTCGCGTTGTAGGTAACATGATGAGTGCCGATGGTGCTTACTTCTTCATCGCAGGTAACGGTCAGGGTGCTGTTGCAGCCATCAAGGTTGTCAACGGTGCACAAGACACAAGCGCAAGTGCGGCATCTCCCACCGTTTTGGTAGCGATGAACACCTCGACATTGGCACAACCGATGTTCGAGACAGTCGAAGAAACCGAAGCGTTCGTTGATCCTTCGGCAGCGTTCTATTCACGCAACCGCGGTACCAACTCGCTCTTCTCATGGATGGAAGACGGTTCGGAACAATATGCTCTCGACGCTTCGTTCGGTGCAGGCGGTAATGAAGGCTTCGATGTGTTCAACTACGGCAACGACCTCTACGGTGTTGTTTCGTTGGCACGTACGAGCGAATTTGCTCTCCGCTACGTGACTGCAGGCGAACAAATAGCATCGGGCGGCTCGGCTTCCGAAGCCGTTAGCCACCAATTCCGCGCTTACACTGTTCGCAAGATTTCCGACGACATGTTCGGTATCTACGTATGGAACGCCGGATTCTCCGCACAGTACTACACCTTTGGCCATGTATCTGTCGAAAGTGTCGGCAGCAACGCCGCTGAAGTATCGGCAACTTACTACAACCTCCAGGGTGTACGTATCGACAACCCGTCGGCAGGACAAATCTACATCCGTGTAGCAACCCTTTCCGACGGCACCGTCCGCACCTCGAAAGTCGTGGTTAAGTAACCCGCGTCAACAGCAATTTTAGAAGAAAAGCGGTCGTTTTGACCGCTTTTCTTTTTTTTATCAAAAAGAATTCTTAACTTTGTGAAAAATCTGATAATTTGGCTTTTGCTGTTTTTATATCTAAACCATAGAATATGACAATGAAGAAAGTGCTATTTCTGTCGCTGGCATTGATGACTGTAGCCACGATGTCGGCCCAAAATTTTGAAAACGTCCCGATGGATTCCGAAGTGCCCACGACACCGACGTTTCACATCCCTGGTGGATATTATATTCACGCAGTGCCGATTAGGATTGCCTGCTCCACCGAAGGGGCTGAAATACATTACACTCTTGACGGTACGACACCTACTGAATACACAGCACTCTATACTGGACAATTTACTATAAGCCATAGCACTACAATCAAGGCTGTTGCAGTTAAAGACGGGGTGTCATCGTCCGTGGCTGTTGAAGTATATATAATCAACACGGGTGTCGGTTATGATGAACTTACCCTCATTTGGGAACAGAAGTTCGCATCGCCTGCCGCCACTGACGCCCGCTTCGCTACAGGTTTCGACGGTGCAATTTATGCCGCACAAAAGGCCACGGCCGACGCCGCAGGCAAAATCCTTAAATACACTGAGGAGGGCGTGACGACGTTTGCGACAGTTGAAGGCATGGGTACCGCAATCACTTCCGACGATGCAGGCAACATCCTTGTCAACAAGGGATTCCCCGGCGTTGGCTCTTCAACAAGTTGGGGAATCATTGAACCGAACGGAACTCAACACGAACTCACCCTCACATTGCCCGACGGCATTGAGGCTTGCCGTGTCGACCAAGTTGGCCGCGTTGTAGGTAACGTCATGAGCGCCGACGGCGGTTACATGTTCATAGCGGGTAATGGGCAGTCGGCTGTCGCAGCAATCAAGATAGTCAACGGCGAGCAAGACATCAGCGCAAGTGCCGCATCGCCCACTGTCGCCGTAACGATGAACACCTCGACATTGGCTCAACCGATGTTCGAAACCGTTGAAGAAACAGAAGCGTTTGTAGATCCTTCGGCAGCGTTCTATTCACGAAATCGCGGCCTGAACACACTCTTCTCGTGGATGGAAGACGGCTCTGAACAATACGCAATTGACAACTCGTTCGGTGCAGGCGGCAACGAAGGCTTTGACGTGTTCAAATTGAACGGCGTACCTTACGGTGTAGTTTCGTTAGCACGTACTACAGAGTTTGCTGTTCGCGATATTGTCAATAAAGAACAGGTGGCGACTGGCGGTTCGGCTGAAGAAACCGTCGGACTCCAATTCCACTCCTACACCGCCCGTCCTAAAACGGGAGGCATTTATGTGTGGAATGCCGGTCATTCCGCTCGATACTACACTTTTGGTGTGCCAATGGTTAAAGCACCCAAAATTACCCCCTTGGGAGGTTCTTACTCAACGGCTCAAGAAGTGACCATAACCTGCGCTACGCCAGGTGCTGAAATTCGCTATACTCTTGACAATGAGCATTGGGAAACTTATAACGGACCTATCACGATTAGTGAAACGGCAACTCTTAATGCTATTGCGGACAAGGACGGATTTCGTCAATCGGAAAAAGTTACAGCAATCTATAAAATAAATCATAGCGGAGTTGAATGCGAATCTAATGACGCATTGGAAGTGGCCACTACCTATTATAATCTCCAGGGAGTTCGTATCGACAATCCGTCGGCAGGACAAATCTACATCCGTGTAGCAACCCTCTCCGACGGCTCAGTCCGCACCTCGAAAGTCGTGGTCAAGTAACACAACGGTCGAACAATCGACTATCAGAAAAACGTCTCCGAACGATTCGGGGGCGTTTTTCTTTTCTCCCAAAATGGGCGGGTAAAATGCACGTTTTTGAGCAAAATATGTAAATTTCAAGCCCGAATTAAGCGCAAAGTGTTTTTTTTTGAAAAATTTTTGCTATTTATTTTTGTACAGTCGGAATATTTACTAATTTAGCGACATAATCAACAATTCAACCGATTCTATTTATGATATTCAACTTTAAAATCAGGTCAACAGAGAACGACAAGTTCCGCCGTGACATACAAATCGATCCCGATGCCACGTTCCTTGAACTGAAAAATGCCATCTGCGACAGTGTCGGATATGACAAAGGCCAGTTGTGCTCATTTTTCATTTGCGACGATTCTTGGGAGAGACGTGAAGAAATAGCCTTTGCCGACTTAGGCTTCGACGAGGGTATGGACGACCTCTACCTCATGGAAGACACTATCATCAGAGATTTCGTCGATGAAGGGCAACGACTGCTTTTCGTATTCGACTATATGACCGACCGTGCTTTCCGCATCAAGATGGACGAATGCATCACCGGCACGACGCTCCACGACCCCGTGTGTGTCTTCGCCCAGGGCGTTCCGCCTAAACAAAGCATGGAGTTGGAAGACTTCGACGACAAACAAAAGACAAAGAAAGGCGATATATCACTTATTGATGATATCGACGAAGAGTTCTACGGCAGCGACGCCTACAACGAAGACGAATTCGACCCCGAAGGCTTTTCAGAGGACCTTTCCGACGATTACGTGGATTAATCCAACCTAATTCTATAAACGAATATGCGGCATCGCCAACTGAGTTGACAATGCCGCATTTCTTTTTTCCGAAGCGGAATTTACTTCTTGGTCTTCATCTGGGCGAGTTCAGGGTCGATAAGGATACGGCCGCAATACTCACACACGACGATTTTTTTGTGAAGGCGGATTTCAAGTTGCTTCTGCGGCGGAATACGGTTGAAGCAGCCACCACAGGCATTACGCTGAACGGCTACAATACCGAGACCGTTACGCATATTGCTACGAATACGCTTGAATGCCGACAAAAGACGAGGCTCAATTTTAGGCTCG
>JAFZPB010000136.1 GCA_017552595.1 Muribaculaceae bacterium | reverse complement strand
GTCGCCGTTCCGCACAACTAACTGGCATCGGTTCTATTTGAAATCAAATATTGCCATTCATCGTTAGTGAGCGTACGCCACAATCCTGCTTGGTTTCCGCCGTTGGAGATTTTGTTGTACACGCCCCAGTCGTAGCTTGTGCCTGCTATATCGATGTCGCCATCACCATAATCGGAAGGTTTAGTGCTTGTCATATATGGATTCTTGCCATTGTAACCGCTTGTGCCCCAACCGAACAAGTCAATCCAACCGCTGTTTGTAGAGGAAATGTTTGCATTGTCGTCGCCAATCATATCATACTGGTGTTCAGCAAAACGCCATGTGTCGGTGCTTGCCTGATATTGCAGGTTGCCTTGCGAGAAATAGATTTGTTTGTCGGCGGAAACGGAAAATGCAAATTCAATTGTGCCTGGTATCGGCGGATTCAATTGTTTATCAAGTTTCTTTACTTTCGCGTTCAATTCTGCTAGCAGGGCATCAACATCTGCTTTCGGGTAGTAGTTGCTTAAATCAACAGGAGCAGGAATTTCGGTTTTCTTTGCATAATCGTTTAATGCAGAGTTTGTTACGTAATCCGTCATATCCACATTGGGAATGTCGGATTTAAGAGCGTAGTTGCTTAAATCCACTTCGGGAATTTCCGATTTCTTTGCATAATCGTTTAATGCAGAGTTTGTCACGTAATCCGTCATATCCACATTGGGAATGTCGGATTTAAGGGCGTAGTCGCTCAAATCAACATCAGCATTTCCTGCTTTTGCGGCATACAAAGCGTATGGAACTGCCAACAATGGCGTTACGCCCTGAATCTGCTTGCCGTCGAACTCGGCAACGGTCTTCACGAAATACGGTGCGTTGCTCCAGTCAATTTTCGCAAATTTTTCGGCGTCCTTGCTGCCCAACTCAAAGGACATCAGGCCGTTGGCGTTGGTTGTTACCTCGTGGCTCTCGGAATACACCGCCGTGCCGTCGTCGGTCCCTTGCAGAATCTGCACGTTAACCGTTATCGGCTTTTCAGCCACAATCTTGCTGTCGGCGTCCCGCACCACGCCTTGGTAACTGAATGTCTGCGGAATCTGGGCGAACGACACCATTGCCAGAATCGCCATTGCCATTGTTAAGATTATTTTCTTCATGTTATTAATAGTTTTAATTAAACATTTTTTTTTTCATTATTCATTGCGCATTACGCATTACGCATTTCACATTAATTCTTTACCACCTTAAACCGTTTCACCGTCTTCCCCTCCGCCTTCACATCGAGGAAATACACGCCCGGTTTGAATGCGCCCATCTGGATTTGGGTTTCTGAGCCGCTGACAGTGCCTTTTGCCACCAATGCCGAGGAGTTGTTGTACAAGGCGTAGGTCACGGTGCCAAAATCGCCATCAATCTTCAGGTTCAGCACGTCGCTCGTTGGGTTCGGGTATGCCGAAAGTTGAATTTCGGTGATTTCAATGCCCGTTTCCGTTGTAATTTCAAAGGCTTGCTGAACGCCCTGCGCAATGCTTCCGCCGTCGCCCGTAGCCGTAAGGTAGGCAACCTGCCCAATGGTGGCACTCACCGTTCCACCGCCCGTGGCCTCGTAGCCCGCCGTGGAAACCGTACTCTGCGCAAACGACCCAAACGCCGCCACCGCAAGTGCCATTGTTGTAATTATTTTTCTATTCATATTTATATGTTTTAGTTAAACAATATTTTTCTTTATTGATGAGATGTCTCACTCCGCTCCGCTTCGTTCGACATGACGGCGGTCGTTGAGCTTGTCGAAACGAACGCTGCTATCACCCATTTCATAGTTTTTTTGAAATCTTCTTTATCCTTGAAATAGGTGTATTTTAGCCACCACCATTCTTGAGGCTCATTAGTAGGCTC
>JAFZPB010000135.1 GCA_017552595.1 Muribaculaceae bacterium | reverse complement strand
TGACAACCCCAAAACTAAAACCGAACGTGTTTCAAAAAGTGCTGAATTATCTTCTGACCGACAAAGACCATTCTAACGACCGATTTTGGATGAGTTTCTTGGGCGGGCCGCATTATGACACTGACACGAAACTGGGGCTTGCCGTGTTGGGTAACTTGTTTTTCAGGCATAAAAGTTGCGAATTTTCCACTCAACCGTCGTTTGCCACATTGCGGTTAGACTTTAGCACATCGGGTTATGTGAGCACTCGACTTCAGGGCAGCACTCTATTTGCTGATGATAAGCGAAGATTAAATTATGAGGTGGAATTTGAATCTTTGCCGTCGTATTTTTGGGGTATAGGTTATGAGGCTTGTGACAATGGCGAGAACAAGTCGGCCATGAATCGCAAACAGGCGCATATAGTTGGCGAATTTCTTTGGAGAATTGGTCCTAAATCGTATTTGGGCCCGGCAGTGAAATGGGACTGGGTTAGCGCTGATGAGATTGACAAGATGTATTTGCTTGATGGTCAGCCACTGACTACGAGGAGTTACGGTTTCGGAGTCACAGCCGACTTTGACGGTCGCGACCAGATAACCAATGCCGAACGTGGACTGTATATTCATGCCGGAGTGCTGTTTTTCCCAAAGAAGTTATGGAATGATTACAGTTTCACGAGAGTGGACACGCGAATATGCTACTATCACCCATTATGGCGCGGCGCTGTTTTCGCCACAGAGATTAAGTCGCAGTTTAATTTTGGCAATCCCTCATGGGTTATGATGGCTCAACCCGGCGACTCCTACACACTTCGCGGCTACTACAGGGGGCGCTATCGCGACAAACACGCAATTACGCTTCAGGCTGAATTGCGTCAACCCATTTGGGACAGGTTGGGTGCCGCAGTGTGGTGCGGAGGCGGCTCTGTGTTCAGGGATGCCGACGGCCTGAAAAATTTGCTGCCCAATGTAGGAATAGGTCTTCGGTGGGCATTCAGGAAAAGGATGAATGTGCGTGTGGATTACGGCTGGGGCCGTAGTGGCGAACACGGATTTATTTTTGCCATGAATGAGGCATTTTGAAAAATAGAAAACCATGACAGATAAACTGAAACTACAAATAAAGGGCTTGAGCAGTTGGACGCGGAATCAGCGTGTCCTGTTCTGGCTGTTTTTAGGAGCGCTGATTTTGCCCAATGTGATAATGCTGTTTACGGAATCGACGTCCCTACTGACGCGATTCACGGGAGTGGTGCTGCCTTTCGCACTATACTGGCTCGTTTACAGCATGTGGAAAAAGCCGGGAAAGCCTTTTTGGTGGCTTTTTATATTCGTTTTTTTTGCGGCGTTTGAGATTGTGCTGTTGTTCTTGTTTGGCGAATCACCGATAGCGGTGGATATGTTCTTGAACCTGACAACAACCAACATCAGCGAAGTGAACGAGTTGTTGACTGGTCTGATTTCCGCTATTGTGTTTGTGTGTCTTGTGTATGTCCCATGTATGATACTGGCGGTGATGTCGATACGCAACAAAGAAGTGTTGAGCGATAATTTCAGAAAAAAACAGAGGCGAAATTCGTCTATTCTGCTGTTTTTGGGATTGTTTATGCTCTTAATTAATTATGCGAACGACAATTTCTTTGTGTTCAGAAACGACATCTTCCCGTTCAATGCTTGTTATAATCTTGGACTGAGTGTTGACCGTGTGATACGCACCAATGACTACGCCACCACATCGGCCAATTTCACCTATGGTGCACAAAGCGAACGTGCCGACAGTGTAAACGAAGTGTATGTGCTCGTGATAGGCGAGGCGTTGCGTGCCGACAATATGCGGATTTACGGCTATGAGAGGAACACCACTCCTAATATGTCGGCTTTGGTCAACGACAGCAGTATGGTGGTGTATCGTGACGCCATCACGATGAGCAACACCACTCACAAGAGCGTGCCGATGTTATTGTCGGGTGTGGCGAGTGAGGCTTTTGACAGCATATATTATCGTAAAAGCATTATCACTGCTTTTAAGGAGGCCGGATTCAAGACCGCATATTACTCCAATCAAAGCCGAAACCGCTCGTTTATCGAATTCTTTGGCAACGAGGCCGACGATGTGGTATTTCTAAAGGACAACGTGGTGCTGACCGACACTGTGCCCGACATGGAACTTACAAGTTTGCTGAGGCAACGTCTGGCGGCCTACGATGGCGGAAAGTTGTTTGTGGTGCTTCATTGTTATGGTTCTCACTTCAACTACAACGACCGTTATCCCAAGGAAATGGCGAGGTACAAGCCCGACGTGATTCCGTCGGCAAAAAGAAAATACCGCGTACAGTTGGTCAATGCATACGACAACTCCGCACTTCAGACCGACGAAGTGGTTCATCAGGTTGTGTTGGCGTTGAGCGAGAAACAAGTGAATAGTGCCATGATTTTTGCAAGCGACCATGGGGAAGACTTGTTCGATGACTCTCGCGGACGATTTCTTCACGCATCGCCTCAACCCACTTACTACCAGTTAAGAGTGCCTTTGTGCGTGTGGTGCAGCCCTCAGTATCGTCAGACATACGCCAAGAAGTGGGAAGCGATAAACTCAACGAAGGAAATCCCTGTAAGCACGAACAAGGTGATATTCCACACGCTGCTCGACATGGCTGGAATAAGTACGCCCAGTCTATTGCCTAACGAAGCGTTGAGCAGTGGCGTCTTTGAGGAGAGCGAACGGATGTATGTTAACGACCACAATGAACTCCTTCCCCTACGACGCTCAGGGCTCAAGAAGGAAGATTTTCATGAGTTTGAGACTCATCGATTGAAGTATTGATTATAATGCATAAAAAACTCCTTTACTCCCCAAACTCCGTAGGGATATTTTAAATAATAAAGAGGGAAGTTTATAGTTGAAAGAAGAACTCCTCGATTTCGCATACCCCCTATACGCCTTAGTGATTATAATGGATGAAATTTCGGTTAGAATTTTGCAATGCGGGCGATTTGACGTATCTTTGCAGTCGATTTCGAAAATGGCATAATAATTGCTCGTTTTCCGACATAATCCTCGAATAAAATTAAATTGTAATATAAATGAACGTAACTTTAGAAAAATCCAGCGAAGTCGAAGGCCGCTTGACAGTTAACGTCGTGCCTGCCGACTATGAAGAAAAAGTAAAGAAAGAATTAAAAGAAATAGGCCGCACTCGCGTGTTCCCCGGCTTCCGCAAAGGCCATGTGCCTTTTGGCATGATTAAACGTCATTTCGGCCAACGCATCACCAGCGACATTGTCAATGAGGAAGTGTACCGCGCTGTAATCGGCTACATCCGTGAAAACAAATTGAACATCCTCGGCGAACCGATGCCTGTTGAAGTTAAGAATATCGACTTCGACAAGGAAACGGAATTCACTTTTCAATACGACCTCGGCTTTGGCCCCGATTTGGATGTGACAGTTGACAAGAAGGTCGTTATACCTTACTATCAAATTGAAGTTCCCCAAAATATGATTGACGAGCAGGACACCGCTTTCCGTCGTCGTTTCGGCAAGAACGTCGATAAGGAAGCCGTTGAGGAAGACTCAATCGTCAAAGGCGAAATCAGCGAACTCAACGCCGACGGCTCCCTCAAGGAAGATGGTATCGTCAACGATAAAGGCATTCTTACACCGCGTTATCTCAAAGAGCAATCTGAACTTTTCGTGGGCAAGAAAGTGGGCGATAAGGTGACATTCAACCCAGCTAAGGCTTCGGGCGAAAACGCCTCTGAAGTGGCATCGATGTTGAATATCGAGAAGGAAGCAGCCCAGGCTGTTAAGGCAGATTTCCAATTTGAAATCAAATCGATTTCAGGTCTTGAGCCAGCCGAACTCGGCCAAGAATTGTTCGACCTCGCTTTCGGCAAGGATAATGTCAAGAGCGAAGAGGAATATTTCGAAGAAATCCGTAAGATGGTATCGCGCGAACTTCAGCAAAACGCAGAGATGCTTTTCCGCAACGACGCCCGCGACGTCCTCGTAGAGAAGTTCGGCAAATTCGAACTTCCCGAGAAGTTCTTGAAACGTTGGCTCGTGGCCCGCGATGAAAAACTCAAAGAGGACAACATCGACGAAGAATATAACAAATCGCTCAGCGGCATCAAATGGCAACTCATCGAAGACCGCATCATCAGCAAATATGAAATCAAGGTCGAAGAGGCCGATGTCAGGAACTACGCCAAGATGGTTGCCGCTAACCAGTTCGCTCAATACGGCATGGTTGGTCTTTCCGACGAATTGATTTCCGGTTATGCTGAAAAAATGCTTAAGGATAAGAATTATTCGAGCCGCTTCGTTGATGACATAACCGACGACCGCGTTTTCCGCACAGTCAAAGACAACGCCAAAATCAACGAAAAGAAAGTCACTCTCGACGAGTTCCGTGAAATCGTCAAGAAGGTAAACGAAAAGGCATAAACCTTGACTTTCAAATAAAAAAAAGGACCGCATGCGGTCCTTTTTTTTGGTGCCTAATAGAAAAGCAACCGCCCATAGCCTCGGCTTTGGGCGGTTGCGGGTATTGTGAATTGAATACCTGAGGATTATCCTACTTGAACTACAAGATAGTTAGAACGGCTCCAGAAACGATTCGGGTTTGTGATGTTCAAAATCTTTGTGCCGTCGGCGTTTTCAGTGATTTCGTAAGAATCTTCGGGGTGATTCGTCAAAATCTTAGCCTTCTTGTCGTGGAGATTGATGGTGTGGAGGCGACGCTTGTCGGATGTCGTGAAGTAAGTTTGGTCGAAATCACCTTGCATAATTTTGGTCTTGCGGAGGAAACCACCTTCGATAATTTTGTGATTCTTAAGTTCTTTCGAAGTTCCAATCACATAATAGCAGGTGTTCATCTCTCTTGAGATTGCGGCATTTTCTTCTTCGACAGCGGCTTTCTCCTGTCGCACGTGGCTGACGGTTGTATTGAGCGAATCGACTTTGACGTCGAGGCGCGCGATTTGACGGTTAGCCTGGTCAAGTTGAGCGCGGAGAGAAGTGATTGTCGCTTCTTGCTCTTCGATTTCCTTTTTCAGATTCTCTATGGTCTTTTGGAGCGTCTGGTTGAGGTTGTTCGATTTTGCCAGTTTGCTTTCAAGTGTGGCGAGTTTTTCGCGACGTTGTTTTAGTTCTTCCTGAATAGCCTGGATATCGGCCTTCATTTGGTCTTTTTGAGAGGGGGTTTCGCCACCGACAGCGGCGCTCGTAGAGGCCACTTTTTCAAGATATTTAATCTGGTTCATGCCGTCGGAAATCTCATTGATGAGAGCGAAGAGGCTGTCCTGATAGGCAAGAGTGGTGCGAATGGAGTCGCGGAGGTTCTGGTTTTCGGCTTGTTGGTTGGCCGAATCGTCGGATTGTGTCTTGTCGCAGGAGGCAAACGAGATAGCACAGATAGCGGCAAGACCAAGGATGCGAATTAAATTCTTCTTCATAATTTACTGATTTATTATTGTTTATATTTGTTTTTATGTTCAGTTTTTTCGATTGTTTTGCCGGCCACGACTATGACGATTTCGCCTTTGGGGGCATTGGCTTCAAAATAGTCGGCGAGGCCGCGTAGAGTGCCCCAGTGGGTGGTGTCGTGGATTTTGGAAATTTCACGCGACACAGATGCTTGACGGTCGTCGCCGCAGACTTCAGCGAGTTGGTCTAGCGTTTTCGCCAGTCGCAGAGGCGATTCGTAGATGATGAATGTCACGGGTAATTCCGCCAATTCGGCGATTCGGCTTGCTCTACCTTTCTTTTGGGGGAGGAAACCCTCGAAGAAAAAGCGGTCGCAAGGTAGTCCGGAATTGACGAGCGCGGGAACGAAAGCCGTTGGACCTGGGAGCGTCTCGACGGGAACGTCATTGGCACGACATTCGCGCACGAGAAGAAATCCCGGGTCGGAAATGGCGGGGGTGCCGGCATCGGAAACGAGGGCAATCGTTTCGCCAGCCAACAAACGGTCGATGACAGGGCGAAGAGTGTCGTGCTCGTTGAATTTATGGTGGCTCGACATTGGCGTGGTGATTCCGAAATGACGCATCAAAACGCCGCTTGTGCGAGTGTCTTCGGCAAGAATCAGCGATGCCGATTTCAGCACGTCAATCGCTCTCGTCGACATATCGGCGAGGTTCCCAACGGGCGTCGGCACTATGTAGAGTTTTCCGCTCATTCGTTTGGCGTGACTTCTTTGGGTTGTGGAGTTTCGGGGAACGTTTCAAGCAAATAGCGTCCAATCGCCGCCTTCAATTCGGCACGTCCTCCAGAGAAGTTGTTAATTAGGATTACGATGACGTGGGTGGGGCGGTTGTCGTTGTCAAGTTTATAGCCTGCATAGCATTGCACACCTCGCATGCTGCCTGAT
>JAFZPB010000134.1 GCA_017552595.1 Muribaculaceae bacterium | reverse complement strand
CTCACCAGCGGGGGTCCCCCCCCCCCCCCCCCGTTTTGCATAAATTTGGGCAAAAATGCCTTTTTACGGCTTGTGGCCGAGAAAAATGTCGCATAAAAACGTCATAGTGGTTTGCTTATATGGCGTTTTTTTTGTAACTCTGCAACCGAAAACGACATATTGGCATCCACAATTATTAGTCAAGACCATAGTTGCAAAGAGTAATGTTCTGAGTGTCAATATGCCGGACAGAGTTTCTTGATTTTCCAACTAATTAAACTATGAGATTTTGGAAACTTTTATCATTGTTGAGTGTCGGCTTTTTGCTGACGGTTTCGTCGTATGCAACAGAGTATCACAATGTGACGACGAAGGTGACACGTTTTGACTATTCGAACTACACGTTTACCTATATGGAAGACGGGGTTGAAAAGACGGCTCATCTTACCGACGAGGCGTTAACACCCGCACATCAAATCGCTCTGCTAAAAGAAGTTTACACCAATCCCGAGATTCCCGGGATTCACTATGGATATGACTACAACGGCAGACAGTCAAGAAAAATTAACTACAACAATTACGGACATTTAGGCCAAAATGACGCATGTTATTGGTTGGGTACTTCAAGCGACGTCTATCCCAATCCTAATGAGGACGGTATGACAATGTTGTTGGTTCAGTTGAAAACCACTTGGACAACAGGACAGCACGGTAAAATGAAATCGGCTGAGCAATATTTTTCCAATGCAATCAAGTCGATTAAATTGATGCCCGATTTCGTAAGGGTTCACGACCCTGATAACCCAGGATACTTGTTCTCCGTTGATGCGACGGTCAACAGATTCTTCTTCCTTTCAAAAGGCAAAGCCCGTTCATCATATACGAAACCGTTATATCGTCTGTTTGAGCAAATCAGCCCCTATAATGTTTATGGTGCCGTAGATGACAAATCGCTCATCGACGAGATTAGGGCTGGAAACATCTACTATTGTTTCCACGATTGTTCGGGAGTGATGAGTTATACAAATACAACCACTAACGAACCTCCTCACTGGTTTACGGTGTCAAGTGACGGGGAGTCGTACGACCTCAAGAATCTGACGATTTTCATGTCCGACCGCCGTTTCGAGTATGAGTTGGCGCCTGCCAATTATTCCGATGCTTACCAGGATGGTCAATATTATAACGAATACGGCAACGGACAAAATCCCGGTGAGGAAAATTGGGAAATAATGCCCCGCGTATTTCTCTATGAAGTGTCGTTGGCGGCAACTGCCACTGTCTGCGAAGATGATGAAGATTATGTCAACATCCGGCTTGACTGGATAACCGACATGCAGGGAATCAACGCCCCCGAGCAATTCTGGGTGTATCAAACCGATGGATATAATATGGAGTTGCTTGCCACTATACCCAACCAACCGACCACGGCTAAAACACACGAATATCGTGTTGAACGTCTGCCCGACGTTCAGGAGTTTAGTTATGTTGTTGTCGGGGCTCCCATTGTGTACGACAATGACTTGCAGATGTATCGCGACGACCAAGGCAATCCCATTAAGACCATTTCCGCCACGAGCAACACTGTAAAGGTTGTCATCCCGGGTAGAGACCCGTATTTCTCGCAGGCGGCATCTGTTCGCAGTCGCTACGAAATCGACAAGGACATTAATGTTTACAAAAACTCCCTGACCATTAGTCCGACCACACGCACCGACTACGAAAGCATTAAGAACAACACGAACGTGTTTAATATCACCCGCGACGACAATCAGGGCAACAAGGTGACAATCGCCACGGTTCAATATACTCAAAAGGCCGATTTGAGCGGATATGACTACACGGTGACATACGATAATTCTACCCAAGACTTGGTGAATTTGTTCGATGACGAAGAACCTGTGACGTCGGGTTCGTTCTCCGCCTACGACGAATCGTATGTGCCCGTTATCGACCGATTCTCTGCATCGACCGCCACAAACTCCCATCCGGCGAAATATACCTACCGCATGGAGCAACCCGGTGGCGACTATAGCAACGCCGTTGATGTGAAGGTCTATAAAACAACCAACACCATCTCTTCCTATGGGTTTACGCAGGAGGATGTGGCGGCGGATACCGACCGCTCGCTTTACGCGAAGCCTATGACCATGATTACATTCGACGCTATAAACGACCCCTACGCAAACTTGCTGGAATATGGCATTTATGCCATTGACAGCGGCAATACGGTAAGAAAAGTGTGCAAGGCCGAGAATGCCATGAACGACGGTGTTTATGTCCTTTACAGCGCAAAAAACACCACTGCGCTTGATGAAGTGACAGGCAATGTTGCTATCGGACGTGAGGGCGGCCAAATCACGACAATCGACTACAATAAGTCGGCCACGGCGACACCGACCTATGTCCCTGTAATAAAAACGTCGTACAATATTCTTCAGTCGGAATACAACTCTTACGGATGCGAAAAGAAAAGTGTCAGTTACCCATCTTTTAAAGCCAATATTAAAAAGCGCGACAATAAGGATCAATTGTATATTACCGACATCTATGAAGGGCCCGAAGGATTCTATCGCACCTATGTGGCGGAAGTGGAAATCACTCCCAATCTGAAGCCTGCTCCCGGCTATATGGTTTATCGTTATCGCGTATGGCGTGAAAACGGTGACAAAAACAACAACTATTTTACATATTATGATATGTATACATTGCTCGACGATGTTGAAGATATTTCTGGCACAAGCATCGACGAAAATGGCAATCCTGTAGATTGGGCGTCGAACTACTCGGAAATTCAAAATTTCTATCCATCACAAGGCAAGATTACATTTACCGACCTGTATAGTGACAAGGCCATTATAACTGATTCCGACAGAAAGACGGTTTATTATCACATAAGGATGTATGCCACGCCACTTCCGTCAGCCGGTGCTCCCGCCTACGGCGCAGCCCCGAAGGACACTGAAGGCCACGATTACTTAGTTAGCGAATATAAAGTGATGGCCCGATACTATACGACAACAGTCATCACCAAACTTGATGAAATCAAAGCCGACGGCGATGCCGAAGTGAAGAGCGTGACCTACTACAACGTACTGGGAGCGTCGAGCGACAAACCTTTCAGCGGAGTGAACATCGTCGCCACCCGCTATACCGACGGCACCGTTAAAGCCGAAAAACGGCTTTTCCCCGAGAGATAATTTCACTGACTTCCAGATAGAATAGAAGTATAATAGAGCCTATCGCATATTGTAAAGTCTAAACAGAAACGCAACGATTTGTCTTCCGGTGTGGGATAAAAAGATGAAAAACACACCGGGGGAGCGCCAAGCGGCAAGGGGGCGAGCAGCCCCCGACGAGCGTTCAGGGCAAAATGCGACACGAAAAAAGGAGACCGAAGTCTCCCGACAATTAATTAATTTTGT
>JAFZPB010000133.1 GCA_017552595.1 Muribaculaceae bacterium | reverse complement strand
TAAAACGGCGGCCTATTTCGAGAGTTATGCCACCGAACAAAATCGCACGCCTCACTTCCTCTGGAACTGCAAAATGCGCTTCGGAAAAACTTTCACGACCTATCAGTTGGTGAAACGAATGGGATGGACGCGCGTGTTGGTGCTCACGTTCAAACCTGCCGTTGCCCATGCGTGGGAAGAGGACTTGATGACGCATGTGGATTTCGACGGTTGGCAGTTTGTCGCTCGTAATTCGGAAGCCACCATCGACTATCAGTTTGCTCATACCGACAAGGAGAAACCCATCGTCGTTTTCGGCTCGTTTCAAGATTTTCTCGGGAAAAACACGGCCAATGGCGGCATGAAACTGAAGCACGAATGGGCAAGGGAATTCAACTGGGACTGCATCGTGCTCGACGAGTATCACTATGGCGCGTGGCGTGAGAATGCCAAGGAACTGATAGGTGTCAGTGAAGATTTAAGCAGCGAAATTGAAAATCCCGACTATTTCGACGAAGACTTGATTCCGATAACCTCGAACCATTATCTTTATCTGTCGGGAACGCCTTTCCGCGCCATCGCCTCGGGCGAATTCATCGAGGAACAAATTTACAACTGGACCTATTCCGACGAGCAACGAGCCAAAGAAGAGTGGGGCGACAAGCCCGACAATCCCTACGCCTCGCTGCCAAAGATGGTGTTGCTGACCTATCAATTGCCTGCGGACATCACCCGCGTGGCCGAAGAAGGCGAGTTCGACGAATTCGACCTCAATTCCTTTTTCGAGGCAGAGGGCAGAGGCGAGGATGCCGTTTTCAAGCATCACGACGAAGTGCAGAAATGGTTGGATATGCTGCGAGGGCAATATCTGCCGACCTCTGTAAGCGACTTGAAAGCCGGAAACAAAAAACCGCCATTGCCATTCCTCAACGGCGACCTTTATTCAAACATGAACCACACGCTGTGGTTTTTGCCCAACGTGGCATCGTGTTTTGCCATGCGAAACTTGCTGACGGAACTGCAAAACACCTTTTATCACGACTACCGCGTTATCGTTTGTGCCGGAACTCGGGCAGGAATCGGACAGCAGGCACTTCCGCCCGTAGAGAAAGCCATGTCGCATCCCGACCCGCTGCATTGCGATCGCTGAATCAAGACATTGAGACCATCATCAACAAGACCGATGCCATCAAGAAAAAGCGCAAAGAACACGAAGAAGGTCTGACGACGAAAGAGAAGAAGGAATTATCTGAAGCAGAGAAGGAAATCAAGAGTAAGCGTCGGCAAATTCAGGAGAAACTGATGAAGTTCGCCACGCGCATACCTATTTTTATGTACTTGACCGACTATCGCGAATATTCTTTGAAAGATGTGATTCTGCAACTGGAACCTGCGCTTTTTGAACGGGTGACAGGACTGACAAAACAAGATTTTGCCTTGCTCGTCAGCTTGAATGTTTTCAACGAAGCCTTGATGAACGATGCGGTCTATAAGTTCAAACGATACGAAGATGCCAGTCTGTCGTATGCAGGCATCGACAAGCACGAAAATGAAACCAAAGTCGGCGGTTATAGCACCGTGATTAGTCTCGAGGAATTATTTTGCTAATTAAAATAAATCAACTAAATAATAATTTTAAGTTAAAATTTGTAATAATACGGAATTTTATTAACATTGTAGTGTTAATTCTTTCACGATTTCATTACCTTTGCAGCATCAAACGAAAAATGTTCACAACATTATGAAGCAAAGGACTATTTGGACTATCGCCATCATCATGGGAGGCT
>JAFZPB010000132.1 GCA_017552595.1 Muribaculaceae bacterium | reverse complement strand
TTGGCATAGATTGCCTTAAATTTCGTAATCAGTTCAGCCTTGGAAAAGGCTTTGAGTACCGTAGTCATATATTTGTTTCGTTTTTTTTCGTTTGACAGGCGGTGGAGTCAGTTGGAACAAATCAAGTTGGTGGAATTTCGCCACCTCGGGGTTGATTTTGTTCTTCTCCAGTCGTGCATTTGCAGATTCGCAATATTTGGCCGATTTTTCGATGCCGATGAAATCTCGTCCGAGACCAGCGGCAACTACAGCGGTCGTGCCACTACCCATAAACGGGTCGAGAACAATCTGGGCGGTGGTTGAGGATACAATTCGGTCAATCAATTCGACAGGGAACGGCGCGGGATGGTCATTCCGTTGTTCTTGCATAATCTCCCACACATCACCATAGCTATTGCAGTGCGGTGCAAGTTTGAAATCCTTCTTGGCGATAAGATAAATCACCTCATAGGTGGGGAGGAAGTAACCGGCATTGAAATTGATGCCACCCTTGCGCTTCCAAATGATGATTTGGCGGAGGGGGACGTCATAGACGATATCGCGGCGGTCTTGAATGAGTCCGTCCTGCACACGCCATTTGTGGTTGTAGAAAATCGCGCCGTCGTCCTTGATAACGCGGACAAGTTCCAACAAGACTTCGTGCTGCCAACGGGCATACTCCTCGACCGGCATACAGTCGTCGTAGTTTTCGTAACCTTTGATGAGGGCAGCATTCGCCCATTTGCCGCCGCGACCGTCCTTCATACCATTGCCGGTCGAGTTCTTGAGGTTGTACGGTGGCGATGTGACCACTAAATCGATGCAAGCATCCGGCAGTTGGTGCAACACATCGAGACAATCACCGTGAATTATTCTGTTAAGATATTCTTCTAACATAAGTGCTTCTAATAACGTCCGCTTTCTGATTTTATTGTGCCAGCCGAAACAAAAACTGCCGCACGTTTGCGGCAGAGAGTGGCAAATGAATTAAAAACAAAGAGGAAAGCCTCCCGACGATTACCTGTGCAATTCGTGGGGGGGACTATCAGCGAGTTATGAGCATTGCAAATCATATACCGTTTTTCTTACGCCATATTTAACGTCAACTCACCGAAAATATTGTGCCAGTCGGGAACTAATTGTGCAACATAAAGAGCCATCCGCCAAGGAGGTGTGGCTCCCGAGGCGGATGGCTTCTGTGCTTCGGATGGGATAAATGCGGGTTTTACTCCTTCCCGTCGATTGACACCAGCTTGTACTGGCGGCTGCCGAGGCCTATCTTCTCGGCGTGCTCGACGGTGTGGATGCCGTGACGGCTCTCGATGCGCTCACGCATCGAAGCTACGTCGTTGCTCACTGTCCGATTATCTTCGCTACGCTCAATTTTATTGGTGTTCGCGTCCCCTTCGGGGTTGTCGGCAGTTTGCTCCTGGCCGAGGACGAGGTCGATGCAGGCCTGGTCGAGCGCCACAGGGTCGGTGCTGGCGAGGATGCCCATATCCTTAAGCGCCACAGGGGTGGGGTTGCCGTTGCAGTCGCAGTCGATGCTCATGTTGTTCATCACGGC
>JAFZPB010000131.1 GCA_017552595.1 Muribaculaceae bacterium | reverse complement strand
TGTCGCTCAGACAGTTAAGATGGTTTGGATTGTTCATGACGATGAAACAAATCCTGTCGTCGATAGTCACATTGACGAGGCTGAAATTATATTCTTTTTCCATAACGCTGTTGAATTTGTTACAAAGTTAAAAAAAATCCAATTATCGGTCAATTCAAACGGAAGTTTTTTTTCGTGCCTTCATTTTTCCAAAAATCATGACCGTTTTCCGCAATATTTCCTGTAAATTTGCAGTTGGAAAATGAAAAGCAATCCCAATGCCCGACGACAATAAATACGACATTTTTATCAGTTATTCCAACAAGAACCGCTCGACTGTTCACCGCTATGCTAAAATGCTTGAACAGCAGGGTTATAGCGTGTGGTATGACTCGAAACTCCACACCGGCGCCCAATTCTCAAAGGAAATTGTGGAGGCGATTAAAAAGTCGCGTCTGTTTTTGTTTTTCTCCTCGAAAGATTCGAATCTTTCCAAATGGACACGCAGTGAAATCCTTGTGGCAGATAAATATGGAAAGCAGATTTTGCCCGTAAAGATCGACAATACCGACTACGACAATTCGATTATGATGGTTCTCTTGCCGTTGCAGTACGTCAGCCTGACAGACACCCCCGACGCTTCGGAAAAACTGCTCGACTCCGTGAAGTCCTTTATAGGCTCTCCGTCGCAGCCGCTTCTGCCCGCCCCTCAGCCGAAAGGTCGTCGGCATGGTGTCTTATGCGCGGTTTTTTCTTTGGTTCTCGCCGCGGTGGCTTCATGGGTAATGATGGTTTTCAGCGGCGAACATCATATGAATCATTCGTTGTCGAATTTCGTGCTATTCGCGAGTGTTGCGTCGGCCTTTGTGGCATCGTCGTATATTATCTTTGTCGAGCAGGCGTGGAATCGTCGAGGAGCGCTGACAAATCTGGCGATTCTGACAGCCGTTGTCATTTTCACAACCTATACGTTTATGGCCTTCGGATTGGGATTCAACAATGCCCATGTTTTTTCAATTAATTTGCCGAGCATCGGTTGTTCATTGTTGGCACTGACATCGGTGTTTCTCATCGTTTTCTACAAGAAAATCGGTTATTATCTTCTCTGCCTCAGCGCGTTGCTTTTTATTGTCGGAGGCTACTTTTGGCTTGGCCGGTCTTTGTGGGTGTTGGGTGTTTTGTTTGTGGTGGCGGATTTGGCAATGGTTGTTTTCACTTTCGCGCTGAAGATTTACCACAATGGCAAATCGGTTTGGGATGAGATGATGCACGGTTAGTCTTTTAGTGACATACAAAAAGAGGGGGCTGACGAACGACTCGCCAGTCCCCCCATTGTCAAACCCATTAAACCCTTTCAAAAAATTTCTGTTAAATTGTAGGGTCGAAGTTTCTGAGGCCCAAGACATCCCAGAAATCGGCGGGAAGTGCCACGTTTTCGAGTTTGATGCAGTCGGTGAACAATCTTGCCACCTCGGCAACGTTGTGGCCGCCTACGCCACAGCCAACTTTGGTGACGAGAAAACGCATTTCGGGATGAATCATCGCGAAGTTGATGAACCGGTCAACAGCATTCTTGAATGTCTGCATGCCGTTTACGGTCGGGATGGCATAACTCTGGCCTTGGAAACCTTCGCCTTGTCCCCACACTGCCCCGAAGTTTTCCATTGCGAATGCCGCCGCTCCGCCGCTGTGGAATCCTTCGGCATTGCTTCCGAAAACGAAAACTTCGCCTGGCTGGAGGAATTTGACGAATTCGGGCGTTACGCGGGGCGAATAGTAATTTTGCGAGAATTGTCTTTTGTTAAGTTTGATGCGAATCATTCTTTCTCGCTCACTTTCTGCGGGATTGCGTTCTTCGTAGATTTTATTTATCTTGCCGAACAACGATTTGCGCGATGCCGATTCGCGGCTCCATGTGTTGCTGGCTCCACGGCGGTCGTGGCTGAATTCGACGGCGTTGTCGATTGACAGCAAATCAATCACACTCTTGACATCGTGGGCGGAACCCATATAGGAGAAGGTCCAGCCTTCCTCTTTGAGGTCGGTTATCAGTTTGCGCAGACTCTGGGGATTCCATATATGGGAATCGTTTTCCAACCCGTCGGAGAGGACGGTTACAACGCCGGTAGCGTCGGGGTCGTTGATGATTTTGTCGCGAAGGCGGGTAATCGATTCACCCATAGCGTCGTAAAGAGGTGTGGCACCGTTGGGACAGTAGGCGTCGAATTCGCCTACGAGTTCAATCGGAGTGTCATAGTAGTGCGTTCTGACGTTGTCGTTACGGCAACCGCTGTTGAAAGTCACGATTGTGAGGGTGTGTACCTGTGTGTCTGAAAATTCTCTTTGTGCGGAGCGGATTGTTTCGATAGTCTCGTTCACGCCTGAAAGGGTGACTTCGCGAATAGGGTTCATCGAACCGCTTTCGTCGATGATAATCAGGTTGTGGATTCTGGCCTTAGGCTTTGGGCCTTTGGCAGGAGCATTCTCTTCAGGTTTGCCTTCGGGCGTTTTGTCTGAAGCGGTGATTTCTACGTTAATTTCTGTTGCGCCGTTTAAGGCTTCTTTGATTTCGCCGAGTTCCGACGAGGAAAGGTTCATTGAATTCATAATAGTTATTTTTTAAAGATTAGTAAATATTGTTCGTGTAAATAATACGCATTCAAAAATTGTGCCAAAAATACGGCCCGCTTAATGCGGCTTATAAGTAATTGTAAGTTAACTAAATATTTAGAGTGTTATAGATTAAAATTCTAATCGCATTCCGATTTTCTTCGCCGTTTTATAGGCTTCTTCATCGAAAGTGTATAAGGCAGGGGAGCGGTGGGGGTTGCCAGTGATTTTCTTGCCAGTGGGACGGATGTAGCCGAGTTTTAGCATCTTTTTGGGGAAGTTGCGGCGGTCGCGGAGTTTTTTGTCGTCGGCCGGAGGATTGAGAATTGCCAAATAGATGCTGTGAAGTTGGGGCATCGTGAATTCCTTGTCGAGCAAGTGGAAACCGACGGGCTCGAAATGTATTCGTTGGCGAAGACGTTCGAGGGCGACATCAATAATTTTGTTGTGGTCGAAAGCCAGTTCCGGCAACTTGTCGATGGGGAACCATTTGGCCTCGCGGGCGTCGTCGCCGCCTTTAATAATGTATTTGTCTTTCACGACGAGGGCAAAGAATGCGATGGTGATTACGCGTTCGCGGGGGTCGCGGCCTTCGTCGGAGAAGGTCTCGAGTTCTTCGAGGAAGATGTCATCGACGTTTGTTTCCTCGTGGAGTTCCCTATAGACAGCGTCTTGAGCCGATTTGTCGGTTTGAATGATAAATCCGCCCGGGAGCGCCCAAGCGCCCTTATACGGTTCGCCGCCACGTTCGATAAGCAGCACATTTAATTTTTCACCGTCGAATCCGAAAACGACGGCATCGACAGTCACTGCGGGATGCCAGTAGCGTGATTCCCATTTGCCTGTAGTTTCGTTCAAGATCATATCTATAGTTGTTTTTGATGTTCGTCACTTTGTTCGTGTAAGAATTACACCGCAAAATTACAAACATTTTTTTATTCTGCAAAAATTTTTGCGTAAAAATTACACTAAAATAAAAAATTTTTTCATTTTTCTAAAATCCGTCGAAGCAACACATCTTTACATATACAGGCATTTATGTCGGTCGTATTCCGTGCCGTAACACAGTTTAAATTTACACTTTAATTCTAGATGATTAAAAATCTGCAATATAAGTTATTGCATTGTTTTGAATATTGATTGATAATGCCATTTTTTGTGGGGTTTCGATGTGCTTTGTATGGCTCGAATGTGGCGTCAGGGCGATAACCTGCCTTAAATTATAGATGTCTTAAATTTACACTTCAATTCGTTGTATATATTTGATTGCTTATTAATTTATTATTTGATAAATTTTCATGGCATTTATTCTTGATGAATGCCGACATTTAACTCTAAAAAGTTTTTTGAACTTTCCGACTTTTTTCGCATAATTTGTATCATCTTTCGACTACTGAAAATAAACTGCCGAGTTTACTTGTTTTATTTTGCGAAAATGTGTAACTTTGTGAATTAACAAAGTCTAATGTATCATGAGTTTTCTGAAATTTGATAAAAAGTTGATGATCAACCTCGAACAGTCGTTGTCGCTGGAAGTGTTGCGCACCAACTACGCTGGCGCATACCATTCGTCGACGGTCGTTGGGTGTAACACTCGTAAGCATCACGGTCTGCTCGTGGCTCCCGTTCGGGAGATGGACAACCGCACATGCGTGCTACTGTCGTCGCTCGACGAGACTGTGATTCAACACGGAGCGCCGTTCAATCTGGGCATACATTGCTATAAAGGCGGTGTGTATAGCCCTAACGGCCACAAATATATCCGCGAGTTCGACTACGAAAACGTGCCTCGCACGACATATCGTGTGGGCGGTGTGATTCTGACGAAGGAGACGATTTTTATCTCCCATGAGAGCCGCATTCTTATCCGCTACACGCTCGTTGATGCCCACTCGCCGACGATTCTGCAGTTCCGTCCGTTCCTCGCCTTCCGTGAGGCCGCTCAACTCTGTGTCGAAAACGACAATGCCGACACTTCGGCGGAAGAGGTGCGCAACGGTATCGCCTGCCGCCTCTACAACGGCTACCCGAAACTTTATATGCAGTTGTCGCGTAAACCAGAATGGCATCCCGAGCCGATTTGGTATAAGAACATAGAGTATGTGAAGGACTTGCTGCGCGGTGTGCCCTATAGTGAGGACCTTCTCGTGCCCGGCTATCTCGAGGTGCCTATTAAGCGCGGGGAGACGATTATTTTCTCGGCGGGTTTGTCGGAAGTGTCGCCCCGTCAGTTGTCGGCCATGTACGAAAAAGAATTCGATAGCCGCACACGCCGCACGAGTTTCTACAACTGCCTGAAAAACGCCGCCAAACAGTTCTATTTCAATGACGGCGACGACAACTACCTGATTTCGGCTTATCCGTGGGGCGTGCTTCGCGCGCGCAACACTTTCATTGCCCTGCCAGGCTCGACGCTCTCCATCCGCCATGAGCAGGACTTCGACAAGATTATGTATACCGCCATGATGGCGTTGTCGAGATATATGGACACGTTCCAGACCGACCATCGTCTCGTAGGTCTTGACCTGCCCGACGTGCCACTTTGGGCTGCGTGGGCCATTCAGCAGTATGCGAAGACATGCGGCATGGAGGCGGCCGTCAAGAACTATCGCGGCTTTGTGGCGCGGATAGTCAACTTTGTCATCGACGGCCGTCACCCCAATCTCTCGATGGAGTCGAACGGATTAGTTTACACCGTCGGCACTTCGAAGCCAGTGTCGTGGATGGACTCCGTCGACCGTTCGACTGGTCGCCCGCTGATTGCTCGCACAGGCTATTTGGTGGAATTCAACGCATTGTGGTACAATGCTCTGCGTTTTGCCCTCGCCATCACCGAAGGCGGAGAGAAATACGCTTCCGACCGCAAGAAGTGGGAGGAAATCGCCGACAACCTCAAGGAGTCGTTTGTCAAGACTTTCCTCAACGACGCAGGCTATCTCTACGATTATGTCAGCGGCAATTTCTCCGACCCGTCGGTGCGCCCGAATATGGCAATAGCCATAGGTCTCGACTATTCGCCGCTCGACCGTCGTCAGCGCAAAGGCGTTCTTGATGTGGTCACCCGCGAATTGCTCACACCGAAGGGCCTACGCACCCTTTCGCCGAAGAGTTACGGATATCTGCCTTTCTATATCGGTTCGCCCGAAGAGCGCAATATGGCCTACTATGCCGGTCCGGCCCGTCCGTGGCTGTTCGGCTTCTATGCTGACGCCTATATAAAGGTGTTCGGAATGAGCGGAGTTTCGTATATCGACCGCATGCTCATCGGCTACGAAGAGGAAATCTCGCAGGGCTGCATAGGCACGCTCTCGGAGATGTACGACGGCAACCCTCCTTATTCGGGTCACGGTGCCATCAGTTACAACTTGAATGTGGCTGAGGTGCTGCGCGTGTTAAGAACCTTAAAGAAACTAACAAAATAAAATCCTGATTGACACAATGAAAGCATTAATGTTCGGTTGGGAATTTCCCCCTCACATCCTCGGCGGCTTGGGCACGGCAAGTTACGGCCTGACGAAAGGCATGTGGCAGTGTGGCGACATGGACATCACGTTCGTCATTCCGAAGCCCCATGGCGACGAGGATAAATCGTTCGCGAAAATTATCGGTGCATCGCAGGTGCCTGTGGCATGGCGCGACGTCAACCGCGAATATGTCGATTACCGCATAGGTCGGCTGATGAATCCCGACGAGTACTTCCGTTTGCAGTCGAATATATACGCCGATTTCAACTATATGCGTACCAACGATTTAGGTTGCATAGAGTTTTCAGGCCGTTACCCCGACAACCTTATTGAGGAAATCAACAACTATTCAATAGTGGCGGGAGTGATTGCCCGGACAGAGCAGTTCGACATCATCCACTCCCATGACTGGCTTACATATCCCGCAGGCATTCACGCCAAGCAGGTGACGGGCAAGCCGTTGGTGATTCACGTCCATGCCACCGACTTCGACCGCTCTCGCGGCAACGTAAACCCGACGGTGTTCGGAATCGAACTCGACGGTATGCATCACGCTGACCATATTATCACCGTGAGTAACTTGACGCGCCAAACTGTCATCGACAAATACGGCATCGATCCGTCGAAAGTCACCACGGTCCACAATGCGGTTGACCCGTTGAGCGACGACTATCTTTCAATCCGCATGCCTCACGGCAAGGACAAGGTGGTCACGTTCCTCGGCCGTATCACAATGCAGAAAGGTCCGGAATACTTCGTCGAAGCCGCCGCTAAAGTGTTGAAGAACACCCACAACGTGCGCTTTGTCATGGCGGGTTCTGGCGATATGATGGACAAGATGATTCTCCTTGCCGCCAAGCGCGGCATCGCCGACCGTTTCCACTTCCCGGGCTTCCAGAAAGGCCGCCAAGTGTATGAAATGTTCGCCGCTTCCGATGTGTATATCATGCCGTCGGTTAGCGAGCCTTTCGGCATATCGCCGCTCGAAGCCATGCAGATGGGCGTTCCGTCGATTATCTCGAAGCAGTCGGGCTGCGCCGAAATTCTGTCGAATGTCATCAAGACCGACTATTGGGACATCGACGCCATGGCCGACGCCATCCACTCGATTATCACCTATCCGGCAATGTATAACCACCTCCGCGAAGAGGGACTCAACGAAGTGAACCAAATCACGTGGGACAAAGCCGGAAAGAAAGTCATCGACATCTATCGCAAAGTGCTCTATCGTTAAATAAATTCAATCAGATAAACAGAAATCCAAATACCACCATTATGAAAGCCATTTGTTTTTACTTTCAGATTCATCAGCCGTTCCGTCTGAAACGCTATCGCTTCTTCGACATTGGTAACGACCATTACTATTATGATGATTTCGCCAACGACGATATAATCACACGTATCGCCCAGCGTTCATATATCCCTGCCGCGGAGAGCCTTCTGCGAATGATTGAGGAGAGCAACGGCAAATTTCGCTGCGCCCTGTCAATCACCGGCACCGCTCTCGAACAGTGCGAACAATACGTGCCCGAGTTTATCGACCTTCTCAAGAAACTCGCCGCGACTGGCAAAGTGGAATTCCTTGCCGAAACCTACGCCCACTCGCTTTCGTCGCTCACCGACCCTGACGAGTTCCGTCTGCAGGTGAAAGAGCACGACGAAAAGATTTACGAACTATTTGGCGTGAAACCCAAAGTGTTCCGCAATACAGAGTTGATTTATAGCGACGAAATCGCTCCGCAAGTGGCGGCTATGGGTTACAAGGCCGTCATCACCGAAGGCGCAAAGCACATCCTCGGTTGGAAGTCGCCAAACTACGTCTATTCGGCCGTTTCGGCTCCCAAACTGAAACTTTTGTTGAAAAATTCCAAACTTTCCGACGATATCGCTTTCCGTTTCAGCAACATCGAGTGGGACGCATATCCGCTGACAGCAGACAAATATATCGAATGGATTGCCTCAACGCCCGAAGAAGAGCAGGTTGTCAACTTGTTCTTGAATCTTGAGACGTTCGGAGAACTCCAATCGCGCGAGACGGGAATTTTCCAATTCCTTGAGGCCCTGCCGCGATTTGCCGCCGAAAGAGGCATCTCGTTCTTGACACCGACAGAAGTGGCGACAAAACTCAAATCAGTCGCCGAACTTTCCGTTCCGTTCCCGATGTCGTGGGCCGATGAAGCGCGCGACACTTCGGCATGGCTCGGCAATCGTCTGCAAAACGAGGCTTTCGAGAAATTGTATTCAGTGGCTGAGCGTGTTCGCCTTTGCGAAGACCGCCGCTTGAAACAGGATTGGCACTATCTGCAGGCCTCCGACCACTTCTTCTATATGGCCACTAAACATCGTGCCGACGGGGCAGTACACTCGCATTTTAGCCCGTATGAAACGCCATTTCAAGCGTTCACCAACTATATGAATGTGTTGTCCGACTTTATTGTGCGCGTCGAGGAACAGTATCCGCTTTCGATTGAAAACGAAGAACTTAACTCGTTGCTGACCACAATCCGCAACCAAGCGCGTGAAATAGAGACGCTCAACAAAGAAGTGGCTTCGATGCGCAACAACATCGAACACTTCGAGGAGGAACGAGCCGAGCGAGAGGCGAAAGCCGCTCAAAAGGCAGCCGAAGAAGCCGCTGCTAAAAAAGCGGCAGCGAAGGAAGCCAAGAAAGAGGAAAAGCCCGCCGAAAAGAAACCCGCAGTAAAGAAAGAGGCAAAACCTGCCGAGAAAAAGCCTGTGGCAAAGAAGGCCGAGACTCCTGCCAAGAAAGCCACCGCAAAAAAGAAAGAGGCTAAACCGGTCGCTAAAAAGTCAGCATCGAAAAAGTAATTTTCGGATGACATCAATATCTACAAAAAGCGCCGCAACTAGCGGCGCTTTTTCGATAGTCTGCTTAAGGGAATCTATAGAAAGCCCCTTAAAAGGGGCTGTTTTTATACAAATTCAATGCCGGCAAGTTCTTTGCCGAAATTTCGGATGCTTTCGCTAACCTTCTCGATGGTTTGTTTTCTGGGCTTGCTATTGCCGTTGGCATAATGCCAGAGTTGCTTTTGATTAATGCCTGTAATGACTTCAAGCCCCGACTTTGAAAGAATGCCAGCGTAAGCATTTAGAAAAGATGATAGGTCGAACTTGTAAACAAGGTGGAAGTTGTGCTTAAGCACCTCGGGCACATTCCGTTCCGATAACGGAGCAGACGCATTCCTTGACATTCTCTCCATCATGGAGACCACAAAAAAACACAACTATTCCACTTACGATGCCATCCGTGCTTTGTTCTAAGCATGGACTACCCACTATCACCTATCGCTGAATAGTTACCTCTAGTCTCAATGAAGTTGCGAGATGTTAAAAAAAATAAAATTGCGTTAAATGTTTTGTGCCGTATATGCTATATGTCTATTTTTGTAAAATAAAAGTTTGTGGTTTTTAGCTTTATTTAGTATTATATTAATCATGGAAAAGAAAATTAAAATTACGCCTCTGCGTAAAGGCGAAGATGGCAAGTTTAAAGGTGGTTTTGCCACTGTTTTTGGAGATCCATATGAGCAAGACTCCATTACAAACATCAACTGCACTCCTGACATTTACCCTGGTCAAGACGTTACAAACCAGAACTGTTATTGTATATCTTGCGGAGGTACTTTGACCGACACTTCTTGCGGGAAACCTTAAAGCGAGTGTAATATAGAATTTAATTGACTTAACGGCACGAAGAAACTTTTGTGTCGTGTTTGTGCTTATGCTTATGAGACTAAGCAAATATATTCAATATCAGCATCTCGATGATGGAAATTACGGCATCATAAATTATGCCGACAGTTGCCTTGTGGTTGTCTGCGAAGAGTTGTATAATCTGTTTAATACGTACAAATCCGCAATTTCTCAGTTAAGGACAATTCATCCGGACTTCTTTAATGAATTAATCGCATGTAGAATAGTCGTAAATAAGGAGGAAGATGAAATAGACACATATATTCAAAACAAATGGGCTAAACTATTAATCAACGAATATATTCACATAATCATTAACCCGACTTTAGATTGCAATCTTCGTTGCTGGTATTGTTATGAACGGCACACAAAAGGAGCGTTTATGACAAAGGCAGTGGCCGAGTCGTTACTGAAGTATTTAAATAACCGTATTGAGGAAACTAAAAGTGCGCCCATACACATTTCTTTATTTGGAGGAGAACCATTAATCCGTTTTGCCACAATAACAAAACCCATTTTGTGCGAAGTTAAAAAACTATGCGATAGTAAAGGCAGAAGAATTATCTTGCACATAACATCCAACGGATATCTTATCACTGAAGCAATAGCCGACTTTTTGCTTTCAATAACAGATAACATAACCTTTCAGATTGCTTTTGACGGTGGCCAAAGTCATCATAATAAGACAAAATTGACTTCTGGAGGCAAAACGACATACGATAGGACTATAGAAAATGTCTCACTGATTCTTGAACGTGGGATATCAGTTGTGTGTCGGGTTAACTTTACCAATGACAACGTAGAATCGATTCGTGCATTATTAGATGACATATTATATCGTGGATTTTTTAACAAGAAGCATTTCCGCGTATTGTTTGAGAAGGTGTGGCAAACGAAATCAACGCCGGCCACAGAAAATCTCATCAAAGAGTACAGAATGTTTGTGAATAAACATGGCAATAATGTGGCATATTTGAATCGTTCAGCTCACCATAGTTGTTATTGTGACTACTACAATACCATTGTGGTCAATTATGACGGGCGAGTCTTTAAATGCACAGCACGTGACTTTGACGAAAAAAACTCTGTTGGCCGTGTGTCGGATAATGGACAGTTAGCGCTTGACTTCACTCCAGCCGAGTATATGCGGGAGATGTTCCCCTATGCATGTAGAATGTGCAGGGCCATGCCTGCGTGCATAGTATGTCATCAGATAAAAAAAGAAAGACTTGGAAATCACTGCCCGGCAAATAAAACAGAAGAGGAAATGGTCAAGATGATTCAGGACTTTTCTGACATTATTCTAACAAAATTTAGAGCTACCTCATGTTTAACAAATGGAGTCTAGTTGTGTTTTGCTGTCTGATTTGTCTAGGCAATGGGGCTTCTGCGCAAATTTGGGGGACAGTTCGGGATTCTAAAACTGGAGAACGGTTAGAATCGGTGGCGGTATCGTTGTGTAATTTGAACGACTCAATTATAGTCGCAGGCACAATTACTAATAAGGAGGGCGAGTTTTTTTTTGATGCCAAGCCTGACGGCAGAGTTCTGCGCCTTTCGTCGGTAGGGTATAAGACAGAATGGATTACAGCATTCAGTCGTATTGACGCGATGATTGTTCCCGTAGAGCACACTTTGTCGGAGGTGGGAATAACGGCGTGGCGTATAACGCAAACGGAAAAAGGATTTGTGGTTAACTTCATCGACAAGGACCTTAGTGCTGGTAAGAATGCCGTCGAGCTACTCAATCATATTCCAACCGTAACTTTCAGCGAAGATAGAATTGAAGTTCTTGGAATGGGCGTGTCGGCCTTTTACGTCGACAATCGAAAGATATCGACAATCGATGAAGTTAAAAATCTTAGGGGAGATGAAATATCGAGAATAGAGATTGATTATTTAAGTGGAGTTGACAATCGGTTGTCCAAC
>JAFZPB010000130.1 GCA_017552595.1 Muribaculaceae bacterium | reverse complement strand
TATGCGCGAAAAAGTAGAGCCGCAGATGCACATCATCGAAATCGCCGAAGAGGCGATGCGCCGCGCCGACATTGTGCCTAAGGTGGTGCCCATCCGTGGCGGAACGGACGGCGCTCAGTTGTCGTTCAAAGGTCTGCCGTGCCCCAACATTTTCGCCGGCGGATTGAATTTCCACGGCCGCTACGAGTTCGTCCCCATTCCCTCGATGGAGAAGGCCGTTGCCACAATCGTGGAAATTGCCAAAATCGTTGCCGAAAGATAATCACTGACATAACATAATGTCAAGCAAAGCCGATTTCCCTCCGACGCTCGTTGTCGTCACAGGCCCGACAGCCTCAGGAAAGTCGGCTTTGGCTATGCGCCTCGCGCTACATTTCGGCAGCCATATCATCTCGGCCGATTCACGCCAGATATTCCACGGCCTGCCCATTGGCACGGCCGCGCCTACGTCTGCCGACCGCGAGGCTGTGCCGCATCATTTCGTTGATATGCTTCCGCTCGACGGCTATTATAGTGCCGCCCAGTTTGAGACCGATGTGCTTGCCTTGCTTGGCACGCTTTTCGCTGAAAATCCCGTACAGGTGATGTGCGGCGGGTCGATGATGTATGTTGACGCCGTGTGCAACGGCATTGACGAGTTGCCCACAATCTCGCCTGAAATCCGCCGCCGAGCCGCAGACATCTATAGCAACGGCGGTATCGAAGCCCTGCGCGCCACGCTTCGCGACCTTGACCCCGACTATCTTGAGCAAGTCGACCCGAACAATCACAAGCGGCTCGTTCATGCCATCGAAATCTCGTTGGAGGCGGGTGTGCCATATTCGTCGTTGCGTACGGGCGAGAAACGTCGCCGGCCGTTCCGAATAGTTAAAATGGCAATCGACATGCCACGCGACGTACTTTTCGACAGAATTAACGCCCGCGTCGATAAGATGGTGGCCGACGGATTGGTGGAAGAGGCGCGACGCGTCTATCCCCTGCGTCACCTAAATTCACTCAACACTGTGGGCTACAAAGAATTGTTCCGCTATTTCGACGGCGAATGGGACCTTGACACCGCCATCGCCCGCATCAAGAAAAACACCCGCGTCTATGCCAAAAAGCAGATGACATGGCTTCACCGCGACCCAGATATCATCTATCTCAGCCCCGCCTCCGCCTTCTCCCAAGCCCTCGCAGCAATAATCCCTAATAATGCATAATTGGGAATCGTCTTTCAACTATAAACTTTCCCTTTTAATCTTTATTATGCCTGACTGGGGTTGACTGTTTCAGAGAAGGTGGTCGTGCCACAGTGTTTGGCACGATTTTGGCACGGCAAATCATGGGCTACGAGGCGTGAGGGCAGGATTTTGGACCAATTGTGCCAAAAATCCAGATAGCCGATTTTTCGTTTGGCACGGCATCTTTGGCTCGTTTTTTTTGCTAACGCCAATTATGCATTGTGCATTATGAATTCTGCATTATTTAATCTTTTTGGCGGGCTTTTTCGGCGGCGTTGGAGAAGTCCTTCACGCTCTTTATAAATTCTGCGGCCTCTTTTTTTGCCCTCACGACATCTTCTGCGGCAATCCCGAAACGGGCAAATACAAAGCGCAGAAATCAACGGATGGCAATTCAATCACCGAGAAGCAGTTTGCCAATCGGATGATTCTTCGTGATGTGATGTTGCGCCATGGTTTCAAACCCATTGAAGAGGAGTGGTGGCATTTCACTCTCGGCAACGAGCCCTATCCTAAGACATATTTTAATTTCCCTATAAAATCGACAAAGAAATGAAAATCTCAAAAATCTTCACAATCGCCGCAATCGTTGCATGTGTGGCATCAATCGCCTCATGTAAAGGCTCAAACGAAACGAAGGACGACGCGAATACAGCCGACACCACCGCCGTTGCCGACTCCGTAGAACCTGAGACCTACCTCACTGCAATCGACCGCTATCTCGTGGACAGCATCGGCAAATTCTATGACAAAGCCGACGCGAGCATCTCGAATATTCAAATCGTCGCAGTCGATGAGCAAAATCCCGAGGATATTCTCGCTTGGGGCTGCTATTGGCTTGAGAACTACAATATTGCGGGCGACACGCTTAAAACCGCATCGGGTGGCAGTCATCCCGGACTTATGCACATTCGCAACACCGACGGCCATTTTGAAGTTACATCATTCGACCGCGTGAACGACGGCTCTGACTTCACTCCGAGTGCAAAACGCATCTTCGGCGACAAGTTCGACGAATTCTCCCGCATCAACTCCAACGATGTGGCTCGCGACTCCGCACGCATGGAAGCCATCCGCAAATATGTGGACCGTAACGGATTGAAAGTCAATCTTGTTCAGGACTACGGTTGGCCCGCCAAAGAAATCAAATAAGCGCTAACAACCATTTTTGGACAAACGGGCATATAGTCCTTTAGAAAACAGTCCCTATATCGGTGTTGCCGACATAGGGACTGCTTTATTAATCAAATGCTCGCTTTGAGTTTAGTGCTTATGGCACGAGAACCAAGCGAAGCCCAAGGTTGTCGACCTTGCGGTCGGGCTTGCCTGACGAGCCACGGAACGCTACGAATGAAAATTGAGATTCATGACACCATGCGCCGCCACGGTTCAAGTGGTCGGTGCCTGAGGATGCGCCTTTGGGATTGGTCTGTGCTGAAGAGGAATAACTGCCATACCAGTCTTGACACCATTCCCACACGTTGCCGCTCATGTCGTAAAGTCCCAATTCGTTGGGATTCTTTGTGCCTACAGCGTGCGTCTTTTTGCCGCTATTCCCTTCATGCCAAGCCACAGCATTTGGGTCATTGCTTCCGGCGAACTTGTAACCACGGCTTGCATTGCCGCCGCGAGCGGCAAATTCCCATTCGGCTTCAGTTGGCAATCTGAATTTCCTACCTGTGATTTTGTTAAGTTTGCTGATGAACTGCTGACATTCATTCCAACTAACATTTTCCACTGGCAGATTACTGCCTTTGAATTTGCTTGGATTGCTGCCCATTACCGCTTGCCACAACTCTTGTGTCACTTCGGTCTGTCCAATATAATAGGTTGATAGCGTCACCTTATGGACTGGGCGTTGATTGCTGTTGTTGCTGCCTTGTTCCTTTGTCGCGCCCATGGTGAACGTTCCGCCATCAACTCTCACCATCTTGAATGAAACCCCTTTTACTGAGAATTTCTCAGTTCTTGCGGTTGATGCGGCCGACGAGTTCTGATTGTTGGAGTTTTGCGTTGAGGAACCTGCTGTTTTGGCGAGCCCCAATATACCATATTTCTTGGCGGTCGCGCTCACATCGAAATTATCCACCTTCATTTGACCATTAGAGATGACAGTGACAACTTGTCCGGGTCTCAGCGTTTGTTTCTTTGAGCCTTTGTTGCTAACCACCTCCATCGAACCCTCAAGGAGTGACACGCGTGAGGTTTTTCCGTCATCCTCTAACACATAGGTGGTGCCAGTGGGTTTTGCCGTGCACTGCGACATCTTGAATTCGGGTTCACAAGCGCGATTTGTACTTTTGCCAACAATTTTGCCTTTGTTTATAACCCATTGGGGATTGCCATTAGGCAGTTTGTTCATCAATAAAATCTTAGAGTTACCGAGAATCTTCAGTACACCATCTTCGTCTCCGTAATCCAGCGACACCCAATCTTCGCTTCCGGTATAAATGTAGTCGTTGTAGTAAATGGGCACCAATTTGCCATGACCGCTATCCAATTTCCGCTTAAATTCCTTCGGTGCGCCATTGCAAATGACATAGACATCTCCCACAAATTCATTCACGTAATATTTGCTAAACTGGCCATTACATTTTGGACAGCGGTCGAGAGCGCCAACATCGTTCCATTTGAAAGAATCGGAAGTGGAAGGGGAGGCGTTCTTAACCACGTCAAAGTTGACAAAACAATACAAACGACCTAATCGGCCAGTGTAATTCATTTTCAAAGTCACTTTTTGGGCATCATTCGGGACTATTCCCGAAGCACTCGCCGCACCTGCTCCTTTCTTCTCCTGAATTTCCTTTGTTTTGCCGCTTTTGGTTGTGGCGTAGATTTCAACCTTTACATCGTTGTAATTTTTTCTGCCTTCAAGTTTTTTGCAAGAAGCGGTCACGGTGCTGCCGGCAGCAACTTCGCCAGCCCAATACACACTCATGTCGCTTTCGTCGTTTCCAGTGTATTTCACGCCTCTTTTGCTTGTCACGGTTCCGCCCGAAAAAGAATATTCCATCTTTGAGCCGAGCCGTGTCATTGTGCCTTTATAACTACCTGCGGCGGGGGCTTTTAGAACAGTTTTTTTCTTGACTACTTTAAACACTAATTCAGCATCAATAGAATTGTCGTCGGGAGTGCCATAATGTATATCGGCTACATAACGACCTACACCATTAGGGATTTGTTTAGTCTTACCTGCAGGCACTTCTATCTTATATTGAGCCGATTTGTTCTTTGCATACTCGTCTTTTCTTCCAAAGTGGGCGTCGGAAAGGTCATACGTTGTGGTATTAATTTCAATTGAATACTCCTTTGAGCCGCTTTGGCGGCTGCATGTAATGATGGCAGTTCCGCCCTGTTCCACTTCATAAATATAATTGCGACCAGATTCAGATATTAGAGTTGCTCCTTTCACTGAAATGCTCATGGCATTTTTCCCCTTTCCCTTGACGGTAATCACCTGTGCCATGGATGGCATGGACAATGAGAATAAAAGAGCGAGCATCAGTACTAAACTGCCAAATTTTATCTTTGTGTTTCGTGTTTTATTAAAACTCTTCATAAAGTAAATATAATTAAATAGTTATAAATCAACTGGGTTTGTTTTAACTCTTTTTGCCGGATTTTGCGGCGGCGTCGGAGAAGTTCTTGACGGTTTTGATGAATTCTGCGGCGCTTTTCTTGGCATTGACAGCGGCATCGCCAACGGCATCATAACCGCCGTAAGTGCTTGGAAATTCTTGGGCAGCCGAGGCGATCCCTTCTGCCACGTGAACGGCGTTTGTAGAACTTAAGTTGCTCCAATTGGCGTGCATGTCGCCCTTGCCGAGGAATTTCTCCACAGTGCCGGCTGGGGAATTCGTCTCGGGCGGGACATAACCAGTAGTCTTCATTCCAGTCTGCACGGCCTTTCCGGTGAGGAAGAATGCGGCTTTTTTCGCTGCAGCCTTAGTCATTGCGTCGCCCACGTCTTCGCCTTTGGCTAGGGCATCAAGTCCGGCGATGACGCTTTCTCCGCCAACGACCATCACACCTTCAGCCAACGGGTTGCTCGTGAGTTCGCCGGCCTGATTTTGAATTACGCCGATAGCGCCGCTTGCTACACCCTTGCCGATGTGCTTGACCGCTTCTTCGGTGTCCATATTATAGACGTGGGCTTCGGTGGCGGCAATGGCAGTAGCCTTGGTGAACGTGTAAACATTCTTTACAACGCGGCCCCCAGGCACGGTTTCGCCCATCACGTTTACGATGACTTCGGCACCTTTGTCGATAGTTTCGGCGGCTTTGGTGTATTTGTCGAAAAGGTCGGCTTCGTTCAGAGCCATATTGGCATCAAGTTGCGCCATCGTCTGTTCATATTTGATGGTGTCTTTGAGGCCTTTTTCGTTGTCGGCTGAAATGCCGTATTTCGATGCCAACCTGTCGAGATATTCTTCTTTTTGTAATTTTGCCTCTTGGGCTTCTTTCCATGCCTTATACTCCTGTGCAGTTTGGGAGTAACCCGCTTTGGCGTCACTTTCCCACTTGGCATGCTGCTCGGCGACGTTCTTCTCGGCCTGTTTGGCAACATCGCTAAGGGTTTCAGCGTTATCCACACGGAAGCGAATGTTTTCCTGAAGTCCTTCTTTGTCGTAGATTGTTCCCATTTCGCTTTCCCATTTGCCGTCGGCGGTGGGATAGTAGGTGAGTTTTTTGCCCGTAATGGGGTCGGTCATCGACATTGTGCCGTCATCGTTTTGATGCATGTATTCCTTTATGTAATCATGCTGAGCAGGGCCTTCTTCGGGTACTGGAGGAGCCTCGTCGGTGTTTTCTTCCTCATCTTCTTTGCGCTTCGGTTCGGTAGCGTTCATATCGGGTGTTTCGGGAGTGGTGGGTGAAGGAGAAGGACCGCCACCGCTACCGCCTGTCGGAGAGCCCATTGCGCCTGCCAGACCTCCTGTGCCGCCACCTGTTGCCGCCGCGATGCCGTTGCCTAAAAGGACCGTGCCTATAATGCCAATAACTTCAATCACAGACGACTCTGTGGCGTCGGTATGTTCGCCAAGTCCGAGGGGGTCACCTTTGCCCATCAGCCATTCTTCGAGTTTGTCCAACTGGTCGATAAGTGATTGACGTTCGGTTTCGGTGAGGGGCGTGTCGGTGCCGTCGAGAAGAACTTCATCGACGGTGAATTGGAGATAATGTGCCTCTTCGGTCATTACATCAACGGGATTGCCGTCAGGCCCTTCTTCCCAGTCTCCTTTGCTCCGTGCGATAACGTTCAGAATATAGCCACGCAAACCTCCGGCGTCGGAGTAGAAGATTCCCATGTCGGTCTTTCCCGTCGATGTGGCATGTTCTGTAAAGTCCATGCCGCTGACCACCGCATTGCAATTGTAAGAGCCTGAAGGCGTGTAATCGAATGAGTATTGATGAGTTTTATCGTTAAAGGAAAAAACGATGTCGGTAGCGGCGATTTTATAAACGCCATTATATTGCCCGTTAGGAAGTTTAGTCCAATCCGATTCCGTGGCAATCGCGCCTGGTTCGTTAATGTAGAGATATGCCGTAGTTTCAGTGTATGGAAGTTGTGCCGGCGTGGGGTCATCGCCTTCGGGTGTAAAATTGCACACCGTGCATTTCATGCCCACGATGTAACGCTCTTTGGTTTCCCACATGTGGTTGTAGAGTGCTGACCCTTTGAGGGTGCCCATCCCTTTCAGTTTGAAGTATGTGACGGGGTCTTCCCAATGTCCGCCCTTGCGTTGCGCATCGATGTTGACGCTCAGGAATAGGAAGGTGGTAATTATTGTGATATATCTGAAAATCGTTTTCATGTTTCGGCGGTTGTCGGTTAGGTCATTATTCAATTTTTTTGCCGCAGTTTTCACAAAACTTGCTGCCGGCTTCAACCCGCGCTCCGCAGTGGCTGCAGAATTTGGGGGCACGTGCTGCCGCTTCCTTGGCGGCACGTTCGGCTTCCAGACCGCGTTCGACCGCACGTTCCACAGCCTCATTTACGGCCCGTTCGGTTTGCAGTTGTTCAACCATTTGGCGCATAGCGAAATCACGTTCCTTGCCAGGACCCATGGGTATGAACATCCACTTCGTCAGCCACTCCAATCCGGGGCTGATGCCGATGGCACCCTCTCGCGAGACCATAAAATATTGGCTGTCGCCAAGACGGTTTTCGTTGTCGAATTTTTCCGCATATTCGAAGAGTTCCTTGGCAGTGTAGATTTTGCAACCGTCGCCGTCACGCCACACGAGACATTTCGTCATCGCCACGGCGAGGGCTTTCACCAGCGAGCGATAGTGGCTGAATAAAGGGGCACGGTCGATTGCGCCTGTCGGTCGATTGTCGTTTGCCATATTTTTCATGTTATTTTCGGGAAACCGCAAAATTTTACGGGATTGACTATGACACAACAAATTTACGAATAAAATCGAAAAAATCAACATTTTAGACATAATAATTTTCGACGGGGAATAAAATACAATTATTGCTGTCCGCTAAAAGTTAAAAGAGCGCCCAATATCCATCCGCAATACCGATAAACAGGTGCTGCGGATGGTTTTTGCAAAAAGTAAGCCCCTAATCAAAGAGTGATGGCTCCAATGGTGGCGGTTCCGCTTGCT
>JAFZPB010000129.1 GCA_017552595.1 Muribaculaceae bacterium | reverse complement strand
AGGCGTCGCAAATCGAATCGTCCGCCGACACGCCGCTTACCATCCAATTGCGCCGTTTAGGCAAAATGATTTCGACGGGAAGTTACATAGTGGCTGCCATTATACTTCTCGGCCGCACTCTATTATTTGCAAAAAGCGGCGGTGAGTGGTGGTCGTTCGAAGCCCTTGAATATTTCCTCAATTCGGTGATGATTGCCGTCACGCTGATTGTCGTGTCGGTGCCTGAAGGTTTGCCCATGAGCATCAACCTCAGCCTCGCACTCAGTATGCACCGCATGCTCCGCAACAACAATCTCGTGCGGCGTCTCCACGCCTGTGAGACGATGGGTGCCGCCACCGTAATCTGCACCGACAAAACGGGCACTCTTACTCGCAATCGAATGACGGTGGCGAATATCGACATTTTCGACCCTTCGTTGCGTCAAATTCTCATTGACGACATCGCCGTAAATTCCACTGCCGATTTGCGTTTTGACGACAAATCTTCACCCGCTCCGATGGGCAACCCCACTGAAGGCGCCCTCCTGCTTTGGCTCTACGACAACGGCATCGACTATGCCGACTTGCGTATGAATGCTTCTGTCGATGACGTCATTCCGTTCTCCACCGACCGCAAATATATGGCGACACTCGTTACCGACTCGACAACCGGCAGTCGCCGCATTCTCGTCAAAGGCGCTCCTTCGGTCATTTTGTCGCTTTCATCGTCAATTGCCGGCCGTAAAAGTGCCGACGAAGTGGAAGCGACGTTGCTTTCTTATCAACAAAGGGCTATGCGCACAATCGCTTTCGCTTATGCAGATGTGCCGGCCGACGCTCCGTCGCCATTCGAAGGTCATCGAATAAATGCAAAAAGCCTTGTCATGATTGGCGTAGTTGCGATTTCCGACCCTGTGCGCGACGACGTTCCCGATGCCATCTCGCGTTGTTCGCAAGCCGGTATCGACGTAAAAATTGTCACTGGCGACGCCTCCGCGACGGCCGCTGAAGTGGGACGACTTACAGGCATCGTTTCGCCCGACGATAATATCGACGAAGTGGCAATCGACGGAGCATCTTTTGCCGCTCTTGACGACGAGACTGCCATGTCAATTGTTAAACGGCTGAAAGTCATCTCTCGGGCCCGCCCTGCCGACAAACTAAGGCTTGTCAACCTCCTTCAACGTCAAGGCGAAGTGGTGGCAGTCACGGGCGACGGCACTAACGACGCCCCCGCGCTCAAAGCCGCACATGTGGGTTTGTCGATGGGCGACGGCACGAGTGTGGCGAAAGAGGCCTCCGACATCACCATTATCGACAATTCGTTTGCGAGCATCGTGCAATCCGTCAAGTGGGGACGCTCGCTTTACCTTAACATACAAAGATTCCTCCTGTTCCAACTTGTGGTGAACGTCATCGCATGCCTTGTTGTGGCTTTCGGTGCGTTTACCGGTGTGGATTCTCCGTTGACAGTCACCCAAATGCTTTGGGTAAACCTTATAATGGACACATTCGCCGCCCTTGCGCTATCGGCGTTACCGCCTTCCGACAGTGTACTTGAAAACCGTCCGCGGCGACAGTCGGATTTCATCATCAACGGCAAAATGTGGTGGTTTATCGGCATTTACAGTGCTGTGATGTTCGTGTTCTTCTTCCTGCTGTCGCAGTACTTCCATCACTCGCCTGCCGACGGCCCGCGCGGTTGGGGCATAGGCGAATTCCTTGCCAACGCACTTTCCTTCCCCAACGAACATCCGTTTACTGCTCGAGAATATTCGTTGTTCTTCTCGCTATTTGTTTTCTGCCAATTCTGGAACATGTTCAACGCACGCTCATTCGGCGGCGGCGTCGGGCTTTTCAGCCGAAATGCCGATTGCCAGACATTCCTGAGCGTAATGGCAGTGATAGCCATCGGACAAGTGCTAATTGTCACCTACGGCGGACAGATGTTTAACGTCGTTCCTTTGTCGGCAACGGATTGGGCGTGGATTATCGGCACAACATCGCTTGTCGCCGTTATCCCGCAATTATACACGGCATTTAGCCGCAGACAAAAAGAACAATCTAAATAATCTCAACAAAGTGCGCTCTTACACTTTGTCCACTTCGAGGGCTTCGTCGACGATGACGTGCCAGGGAAGACCTTGGCGGCCGAGTTGGTCGAGGAAGGGGTCTGGGTCGAATTCTTCGACATTGTGAACGCCGGGCTTTACCCATTTTCCTGTCAAGAACATCATAGCACCTACCATCGCCGGTACGCCTGTCGTATAACTTACGGCCTGCATACCCGTCTCTTTGAAGGCTTCCTCGTGGCTGCAGTTGTTATAGATATAATAGGTGGTCGGTTTGCCTTCTTTGTCGAGTCCTGAAATGCGACAACCGATGGAGGTTTCGCCGGTATAGTTCTTGCCGAGGTCCTGCGGGTTGGGCAGAACGGCTTTGAGGAATTGCAGGGGCACTATTTTCACTCCGTTGTATTCAACTTCGTCGATGCGCGCCATTCCGATGTTCTGGATGACGCGAAGATGGGTCAAATATTCCTGACCGAAAGTCATCCAGAAGCGTGCGCGACGGATTGTCGGATAGTTAATCACGAGCGACTCGAGTTCTTCGTGATAGAGCAGATACGATTCGCGCGGACCGATGTTGGGATAGTTGAGTGTTGTATGAATTTCGAGCGGACCTGTCGTTACCCACTTGCCGTCTTGGTAGTAGCGGCCGTTTTGGGTGATTTCGCGGATGTTGATTTCGGGATTGAAATTAGTGGCAAAAGCCTTGCCGTGGTTGCCGGCGTTGCAATCGACGATGTCAAGATAGTGCATCTCCGAAAAATGATGCTTTGCTGCGTAAGCGGTGAAAACGCCCGACACTCCTGGGTCGAAACCGCATCCGAGGATTGCCGTCAATCCGGCTTTCTCGAAGCGTTCACGATATGCCCACTGCCATGAATATTCGAAATGGGCCACATCCTTCGGCTCGTAGTTGGCGGTGTCGAGATAGTTCACCCCACATTCGAGACAAGCGTCCATAATCGTCAAATCCTGATACGGCAATGCCACATTGATAACCAATTGCGGATTATGGCGGCGGAAAAGCGCCACAAGTTGCTCTACGCTGTCGGCATCGACGGTGTCTGTCGTGACTGCGGGATGGTTAAGCTGCGCCGCTACCGCGTCGCATTTCGAGCGGGTGCGCGATGCAATAACGATTTCGGTGAAAACTTCGGGGTTTTGGGCACACTTATGGGCAACGACGGTTCCCACTCCGCCGGCGCCGATGATGATAACTTTTGCCATTTTTTTGTTTTATATAAGCGTTGGTTGAGAGTTGTTGTTATTTTCGATTGTAAAAGTACATAATTTCCCACAAAGTTTGGCGTTTTCCGACAAAAAAACTACCTTTGTGAATGTAAAAACTGACAACCCATCAATCGCTCGGTCATGAAACGCTCATTTTTCCCCATCGTCGCCGCAGTATTGGCATTCGCCATTTTGGGCTGTTCCGAAAGTTCTCAAGCCATGAAGAATTTCCCGACAAATCCCTCCGACAACGACACAATTCTCAATTTCCGTCTCGAACGCTACGACGTAGTCAAGGGCGAACCCATACGCTCGGCGGTTTATTCCGTCCATCGCTACAAAATCGCCGACAAATTCCACGCGAGCGTCTATTTCCGCAATTACAGCACCTATACCCAAGGCGAGGGCTACGACTATAGCGAAGTGGATGTCGATTCGGCACTGGTCGAACTCACAGCAGCAGCCGATTCTCTCCACCTCCTCGACTTCGCCCGAACCCCTCTCGACAAAGAGGACAAAAAGCGTAGCCGCTGGATGGTTGAAATCTGCTACTCGTCGGGCGCTAAAGTGGAAATCGTCGAATATATCGACCCTGCTTCCACCACCGCCGAAGCCCCCGTCGTGGCCGCCCTCGAGCCGATATTCAAGCGGCTTGCCTCGCAAGCCTCGCAGCCCGAGGCATTCCGTGAATACACCCGCACCACTTACAAACCTGACGGCAAGTGGCAACGTCGAATCCGCTACGACGATGAAGGTCGCGTCTGCGGCGGCGATGATGCCGACGACCCCTATTTGGAATTTTAACCCGTTTTATATATGCAAAAGTTTCGTACAATACTGCTTATAACACTGACGGCGATGATTGCCGTCGGCCTTTGCGCCGCCCCGAAAAAGACATCGAATAAAACTCAAAAACGCCCGAAAGTGGAGAAAGTGAAACTGCCCAAACTTCCGCCCGTCAGTCAAATGAAACAGCCGTTTGCTTATAACGACATCATTACAAGTTTCCGCTACGAACTCTATGATGTCGAGGCCAATAAACCTGTCCGCTCCGAGGTATACATCCTTACCAACACCAAAAGCAAATTCGACAACGACTTCTATACCGGCTTGTACTATCGCCGCTACGGCACCTACACCGAAAACTTCGGCTACAACTATTCCGAGCCTGACATAAAGCCCGCCCTCGATAGTCTGAAAGTGGCAATCGCCGAATTGCGGCTTTACGACTTCGACCGTTCATCAGTCGACAACGAGGACAGGTCGCGCAGCCGCTGGTTAGTGGAAGTGGAGTTCCTTTCTGATAAAATTATCGAGATTGTGGAATATACCGACAAGGACGAAAAAGCCGATGCCGCTTTCATCTGCCAAACGCTTCGCAACATCTTCGAAAACCAAATTTCGCGAACCGAAGCCACACGGGGCTACCAAATGCTTGAACGCACTGAATACAAGCCCGACGGCACATGGCAGCGGATGAAACGCTACGACAATGAAGGTCGCGTATGCGGCGGTGACGATGCCGACAACCCCAATCTCGAATATTGATTAAAACAACCCATCACCATGCAAAAGTTACGGACATTTTTATTGATAGTGCTGACGGCGACGATTGCCGCAGGTCTTTGCGCCGCACCGAGAAAAACATCGAAGAAAATAAAAAAAACGAAAGTGGAGAAATTGGCGTTTCCCAAACTTCCGCCAGTTGCCGATATGAAACAGCCCATAGCGAAGGGCGATACCATCACTCTGTTCAGCATCGAACGCCACATGCTGAGCGACGACGCTCCCGAACGCTCGGAAATTTACTATATCAACAACTCCAAAAGCAAATATTCCGACGACTTCTTCACTGGCCTATATTATCGCCGCTACGGCACTTACACTGAGAACTATGGCCACTACTACACCGAGCCCGAAGTAAAACCCGCACTTGACAGCCTCGCCGTCGCCGCAGCCCAACTGCGTCTTTACGACTTCGACTGCAATGCGGTGAAAGATGCCGACAAGTCGCGTAGCCGTTGGATCGTTGAAGTCGAATACCTTTCGGGCAATAAAATCAATATCGTGGAATATATCGACGACACTGCGAAAGCCGACGGAGAATTTATCCTGCAAAACCTCCGCAACATCTTCGAAAACCAGATTTCACGCACCGAAGCCACCCGCAATTACCGCTGGCTCGAACGCACCGAATACAAACCCGACGGCAAGTGGCAACGCATGATGCGTTATAATAACGAGGGCACCGTATGTGGCGGCGATGACGCCGACAATCCAGGCCTCACCTACTAATGGGCCGACTGAAATTCATATTATTCCTGATTGCCGCCGTCGCAAGTTTCTTCGTCTATAATGCTCCAGTAAAGAGCCGACTGCCGCGACGGCGAACGCGGCGACCTCGTCGCCAAGGACGTGACAGGCTGGGGTGCTTTCGATGATTTGCACTTCGTCGCCGACGGTAACGGCGACCTCGAAATTTGGGAACGCCCCTATCGCTCCTCCGCCCGAAATCGCTATTTGGTGGTCGTCGATGTGGGCGGCAGAACGCAGGCAAGCGATTTTTCTGTAATTGCAGTCTTCGACCGCGCTTGCCAATCCGTGCCCGGACGCCTTGCTGTCGTGGCTCAGTGGCGCGGTCATATCGACAAGGACCTCCTCGTGTGGAAATCTGCCGCTATTGCCCGCTACTACGACAACGCTCTCCTCGTCATCGAAAGCAACTCGCTCGACCACGACGATGTGGCTCCCATCGAGATTATTGTCGATTACTACGCCAACCTCTATCAACGAATCGACTACTCCCGCTCGACTGAAACGCTTGACACCCGCTACGGTTTCCATACCAACCGCGAAACAAAACCCAAGGCGATAGCCGCTCTTGTCGCCGCTGTCCGCGACCATGCCTACATCGAACGTAGTCACTTGGCTTGCAACGAGTTCGCAACCTATGAGCAACGACCCGACGGCCGTTATGAGGCGAAAAAGGGTCATCACGACGATATCTTGATGACTCGAGCCATCGGCATTTTCGTCAACATCGGTCTTCAACCCGTGATTTTCACACCCAACGACACTCTGAAAAACATGAAGGTCTATTATTGACCGCGACCATCTGCATTTTTCACTCAAGTTGTTGTTTTTTCAAAAAATAATGTATAATTTAGCGGTCAAGAAACTAATACCATCAATAAATATGAAATCTACTTTTTTGGCAAAAGCCACTGCTATCACAGTCGCTCTACTGACAACCGTTGGCGTTGCGGCTCAACCGAAACTTTGCGGCCACCGCGGCAGCCTTTGGGGCGTCGAAAACACCTCCGAAGCGTTCATCAACGGCGCTTTGAAAGGTTACACTTATCTCGAATGTGACGTGAAAGTCTCAAAGGACGGATACCACGTCATATCCCACGACGATACTACCAACCGCCTTGGCGGCTCTCTGACCATCGCTTCGGCAACTCTCGCCGAACTCAAAGCGGAAACTTACACCCAAACTCGCGGAGGCGTGACCTACACCGGCAAAATCTGTACTCTCGAGGAATATCTCGATATCTGCACCCAATACGGCGTGCATCCCCTTATCGAACTCAAATGGGCTACCGGCATCAACTCCAACGATACATCCGGCATTCCCAAACTTATCTCAGTCATTGAATCGAAAGGACATCGCAACGATTGCATCATCCTCACTTCGATGAAGCCCTGCCTCGAAAAAATCCGCACACTCTATCCCGATATCACCCTCCAGTTCCTCACAGGTCAATATTGGGCCAACCATTTCGATTGGTGCGTTCAATGGGGCATCGATGCCGACATCGAAGGCGGCTACTTCGACAAGTCTAACGTGAAGAAATATCACGATGCTGGACTGAAAGTTGGCGTTTGGACCGTTGACACTCAAAGCGGCTACAAAACTTACGGCAACTACGGTTGCGATTTCATCACCACCAACTCGCTCGACCCTGCAACTCTGCCAGAACTTGACCCCGATATCACTTTCCCGCCGAACACCGTCGATTATCCTGAAACGGAAGGTAAAGTTCGCGGCTTTTACGATATTGTCGAAGTCGGTTCGGTTTTCGTGGATAATGCGCTCATAGGCCACGACCTCTCGGGGGCTTTGTTCCGCAACGGAAAAATGTTCGTCGTCGTCAACCCCGATTCCCATAGCAGTGAAATCGCGGTGGTCGACACCTCTACCGGCGAAAGGCTCGCTTCGCCCTCTGTCCCTGAGGGAAAACAAATTAGAGCCATTGCCTTCGCGGCCGATGGCTCTCTACTTATTAGCACTACCCCCGACTCCGCTTGGCGTCTCTACCGCCACGATTTGACCACCGCCACGACTTCGCTCTACGCCGAAATCGACATGGCGACCATCGGCAGCGACGTTACCTCGTTCGGCAGCGTTTTCTCAGTTTCGGGAAAACCGTCCGAACTCTATGTGTTCTCGCTCGACAACATCGACGGGGCGAGCACTTTGTCGGGAATGACGCTGAAAAGCGGCGTACTTAGCGGTGAGATTGTCAGAAAGGTTGTCGCAGCCGATGCCTCGTTGCCAATCCTCGTGACTCCTACAAATCGTTGCAACATCTTGACTCATAATACTGTCAGCCCGATGGTTGAATACACTCTCGGCCTCGAAGACCAAAGTCTTGCCACATATTCCACTTTCAACGACAAAGCCGACATGGTGTCGCCCATTGCTTTCACACGCCTCGCCACCAAGCCCTACGCCGTTGTCGTTGCTACTGACGGTCATGGTTCTCACGGCTGCCGACTTCTCGATATTTCAGGAAGCATTGCCAACGCCAAAGCAGTCTCGCGTGATTTGCCAGAAGGCTTGATTATGAATCAAATCGAGGCTGTGGGTTGCGAAGTCATCGATGGCGAAATCGTCATCTACGCATTGACCGACAGCGGCAGAATCTACACCTTCGAATCCAAAACCGAGGAAGAAGACCCGGGCAACACCGGTGCTACCGACTTCGTCCTCGAAAAAGTGTGGGAACGTTCGAATGTCGAAGGCAACGCGCCTTCCGACCTCGGTGGCGACGCCGCACGCCAGGGCGCAGTGGTTGACGGAAAATTCTATGTCAACGACCGCGACAATAAGATTATCCATATTTTCGATGAGACAGGTCACCTTGGCACTATCAATGGCGGCGCAGGGTGGGGCATCGCAGCCGATGATGCAGGCAACCTCATCGTGCGTGACGATCCCTCGGCATCGGCCACACACTCCTTCCTCATCTATCCCCACGGCGACTTCTCAGCCACTCCCACTCGTGTGACTATTGACTGCCTGCTTGACGGGCAGACCGACTTCATCTCCGCGTCGGGCAACGTCATCAGCGGTTTCGGCAACGTCTATCTCTATCCGAAAAATCAGGAAGCCGTTAGCATCATCACCTTCGTCGACGGCAATTATTCCGTCGATGTCCACTCAAATTTGGCTATGACAGGCACCGCCGCAGGATATGTAATCCCAATCGACAATAATTCCGAAAACTGGCTCTACCAAATCCGCGGCACTGGCTACTACGAGTATTCAGGCGGCGAATCCACCCAGTTCCTGCTCGGACGGTCAAACACCACCCAACCCTCGCGCAACTCCACCGGTGGCGGTTGCCGTTTCGTACTCTCCACAAAGACAATCCTCGTTCACCCCTCGGGAGCGAACTATAAGGGCGGATTCACCGTGCGAAATATGACCGACGACAACGTCATCGGCAACGTCGCACCCATTGGCACACTCGGCTATGAAACCGGTGGCAACTATTCCACATTCACTTGGCTCTTTGAAGAGCGCGTCGATGCCGGCACATATCTCATCTACAACTATTGCCCCGCCAACGGATTCTGCGTCTATCGTCTGACCGACCGCAATTATGTGGGCTCTGCTGAAATGACCGAAGCCGACAGTAAAGTGGTCAGCACCAGTTATTACAACCTTCAGGGCATCGCCATCGCCCGTCCCATCTCGGGCCAGGTAGTCATCGCCGTCGACCATCTCTCCGACGGCTCCCTCCGCCCCCGCAAAATCATTGTGAAATAAAGATTATGGTTGAAAGAGAAGGGGACAAAATATATTCTCATAAAAAATTTCTTAATACACTGGGCTTAAAAAAGCGAAAATTTATCTATCTTTGTGTCGAATAATAATCTGATGAGTCATGGATACATTCGTACAGTGCATAGGGAAAAATAGAATTGTTCTTGAAAACAGGAATTCGTTGGAGTGCTATAAATATTGGCCATCTCCCACGGTGATTTTTGTCGATGGACCATATGGCATTAATGGCTATCCTGGTGACACGAAGGACACAAGATTGCTGCCAGAGGTGTATGCACCACACATTGCCGAATGGTCGAAACACGCCAAACCAAATACTACGCTGTGGTTTTGGGGTACTGAATTGGGCTGGGCGAGGATGCACCATTATATAGAGGTCAACGGATGGAACTACGAACAGACTTTTATATGGAATAAAGGCATTGGACACGTTGCGGGAAATGTGAACTCGAAGACAATTCGCCAGGCCCCCGTAGTGACGGAGGTATGTGTGAGATATACCAAGCGAGTGACTATCGAAAGTGACGATGGAAGGTCTCTTAGTTTGCAAGAATGGCTACGCAGCGAGTGGAAACGTACGGGCTTGCCTTTCAGTAAGACCAATGAAGCCTGCGGAGTAAAGAATGCCGCCACCCGTAAATACTTTACTCCCGACGGACTGTGGTACTTCCCACCCGCCTATGCCATGAAGATGATAGCCGACTACGCCAATGCAAACGGCATCAAATCTGGACGGCCTTACTTTACAGTCTACGGTCGAGAAATGTCAGAAGAACTGTGGGAAGGAATGCGTGCCAAATGGAATCATATCCACGGCTATACCAACGTTTGGAATCAGCCGGCTTTACACAGCAAGGAACGGCTGAAAAACAGTATAAGCCACAAGGCATTGCATTACAATCAGAAACCCATTGCCATCATCGACTATATCATCCGCACTTCATCCGACGAGGGCGATGTGATATGGGATCCTTTCGCGGGATTGGCAACTACGGCTTGGTGCTGTCGTAGGCTTGACCGTTCGTGTTACTCTGCAGAAATTACAGAGTCGACATTTAATAACGCAGTAAACAGATTATCAGAAATGGAACTTATCGCCGTATGAAAACCAATAAGACTTCAATATTAGCAACACTGGCAGAAGCCAACGAAGGCAAGGCTTTCAATAACATAGAAATGTCATCTCTGCCAGAATTTAAGGAATCGGACTATACTGCATCATCAACAGATCGTAGGTCGTCATTGATAGACAAATTGCGGAACGTGGCATTTCCGTCGTTGCCAGCAGAATGTATGATAGAAAACAACTATTCGGGTATTCTTGCTACCGATCTTTTCAGTTTGAACACTTTGCTCGGTTCCATGATTGAGAACAAGGTCGTCATGTTTCTCAACAGCCACCGCTATCTTTGGGACGATGATAATTGGAATGATTATCATTTCATACGTTCAAACGAGTCATTTCCAGATGTGCGTCTTGTTAGAAAGGGGAACAATCACGACATTGTACTTGGCATTGAACTGAAGAGTTGGTTTATCCTGTCAAAAGAGGGCGAACCATCTTTTCGATACCGAACCGCATCCGAGGCATGCGACCCTGCTGACCTGCTTTGCATTATCCCATGGTATCTTAGTAATGCTGTTTGCGGTCATCCAGTATTTGCTACACCGTGGGTGTATTCTGCTAAAGCCGCAGCAGAGGCTACAAGGCGATATTGGATATATGAACGCCAGACCGATAAGCCGTTGACTGTAAAAGAACGTGGTTTAGAGACTCCTAGTGCACGTCCGTACATGGAGAATGCCCGAGACAAGACAAACTACAAACCGGCGAGTGATGGGGGCAACAACTTTGGTCGATTGGCAAGGACAGGCATAATGTCTGATTTCGTGGAGGAAACTCTTCTTACTGACATTCTCGGCATTCCTGCAAACAATTGGCGGCTATTCCTAAAGGCTCACACTGACTCAAATTCCCTTAAAGATATTCAAAGGAAGATAAGTTTAATCACAAAGATTCCTCAGTCAGAAGAATTCCAATCATTAATGAAGGCTCTTCGTGACTATATAGATGAACTGCCTGAAATTTAGTGGACTAATCTCTTTATTTTCAATTTTAGACATAATGCAAAAGAATTGGTCTTCGCGTGGGAGTGATGTGGGTGGATAAAAACAATGTTTCTATGCACTTAAAGGGATTGATTATTCGCCAGTCTATCTGGAAAGATTCTTCCGCAATTTGTTGTTGGGTGAACATTGGGATTTGCGAAACCGTTATTTGCATATAAAATCATTCGGAGAATGGACAGAGCAACCTCGAAGGGACACCCCTACAAGTACCCCTACAAGTACCCCCACAAGTATTAATTCTACAGTCGGCGAAAATGTTAGAAGATTGGCGGTCGCATTAGATGTCAACCAGTTGTCGATTAGAGAATTACTTAATATAATTGGGCTTAAAGACCGTGTGAATTTTGTGGAGTATTCTCTTAAACCGGCTATCAAAGGCGGTTTTGTCACAGCCCTTTATCCCGACAAACCTCGCCATCCTCGGCAAAAATATTTGCTTACAACGAAAGGGCGCGCTTTGTTGTCAATTATCAAAGGCAATAAGTCCAAGGGGGACATTTGATTCGTAAGTCCTCAAATCTTAGGAAAATCTTGGGGATTAAAAGTATTTAACTAAAAAGAACGGCGAGTTTCGTCGGAAATGAGTAACTTTGCAGTTTGAAATTAAGACAGTTCATTCAGCAAACAATCCATAAATGAAAAAGTATAATCTCATCAACAATTCGCTCGGCTGGCTGACGTTCGTCATTGCCGCCGTAACCTATCTGCTGACTCTTGAGCCTACGGCAAGTTTCTGGGACTGCCCGGAATTTATCGCCCAAGGCTATAAACTCGAAGTTGGTCACCCGCCAGGGAACCCGATTTTCATGCTTGCGGCTCGCTTCTTTGTCAATTTCGCACCCGACCCGCAGCATGTGGCAATCGCCGTCAACGCCATGTCGGCCCTGTTGAGCGCAGGCACGATTCTGCTACTTTTCTGGACTATCTCGGCGTTGGTCAAGAAATTGGTGTTCCGTGTAGAAGACGAGAAGATGTCGCTCGCACAGATGATTGTCATCTTCGGCTCGGCCCTCTGCGGTTCGCTCGCCTATACATGGAGCGACACCTTCTGGTTCTCGGCTGTCGAAGGCGAAGTATATGCTTTTTCATCGTTCTGCACGGCATTGGTCGTTTGGTTGATTCTCAAATGGGACGCCCGTGCCGACGAGCCTAATTCCGACCGCTATATCATTCTGATTGCCTATGTGATAGGTATTTCAATCGCTGTCCACTTGCTCAACTTGCTCTGTATTCCCGCCCTCGTGCTGATTGTTTACTATCGCAAGTTTAAGGAAACGAACGTGAAGGGCTCGTTGATTGCCCTCGGCGTGTCGTTCATTATAGTGGCTTTGATTCTTTTCGGCCTCGTGCCGGGATTTATCGGTGTGGCTCAGAAATTCGAACTATTCTGCGTCAACACACTCGGAATGAGTTACAACTCAGGTGTGCTGATTTATGCGATTCTCACCGTCATCTCGCTCGTTTGGGCGGTTTATGAACTTTACAAGAACAACAGCCTATGGCGCATCCGCATATCTTTTATTCTCAGTACGATATTCTCAGGTGTGCTCTTTATCGGCCACGGATGGTTTATACCATTGATTCTTGTTGCAGGACTTGTCGTTTATTTGTTCGTCGCCAAGAAGTTGCCGATTAGGATTCTTTCGATAACCGCTTTGTCGATTTTGGTTATCTTCGTCGGATATTCGTCGTATGCGCTTATCCTCATCCGTTCGGCGGCGAATCCCCCGATGGACCAAAACAACCCCGACAACGTGTTCTCGCTTGGTTCATATCTCAACCGCGAACAGTATGGCGAAACGCCGCTCTTCTACGGCCGCACATATAGTTCGGGCATCCAATATATCCTTTCTGGCAACCAACCGCAGCCGCGCATTTCCTCGTCGAAAACCGTCTATGACAAGGCTGTCAAGCAAAAGCCCGACGCTCCCGACAAGTATTTCGGACAACGTGAGGACGACTATGTGATGGTGCCCGAATTGAATATGTTCTTCCCGCGAATGTATAGCGGTGCACACACTGCCGCCTATCAGGACTGGGTGGGAGGTTCGACTGGCAAGCCAGTGTTCACAACCCCCTACGTAGATAAAGACGGCAATCCGCTCACTCAATATGGCGAGTGGAAAAACAAGCCGACATTCGGAGAGAACTTGAAATACTTCTTCGTTTACCAACTCAACCACATGTACTGGCGCTATTTCATGTGGAATTTCGCTGGCCGCCAGAACGATATTCAAGGCAACGGCGAAGTGAACCACGGCAACTGGATTTCGGGTATTCCGTTTATCGATAATGCCCGTCTTGGCGACCAGTCGCTGCTTCCCGATGACCTTGGCAAAGGCAATAAGGGCCACAATGTGTTCTATATGTTGCCGTTGCTTTTAGGCATCATTGGTTTGCTTTGGCAGTCGCTCTATTCTGGCAAGAAAGGCATCGAGCAGTTCTGGGTGGTGTTCTTCCTGTTCTTTATGACAGGTATAGCCATCGTGCTCTATCTTAATCAGCCGCCGCAGCAACCCCGTGAACGAGATTATGCTTTCGTGGGCTCGTTCTACGCCTTCTCGATTTGGGTAGGCATGGGTGTAGCCGGCATCGCCAAAATGGTGGCAAAGGTCGCGAAGAACTATTCCGTCGGGGCAATCGTCGGTGCCGTTATCGGTATTTTCGTGCCGTTGCAGATGGTGTCGCAAACATGGGACGACCACGACCGCTCGGGTCGCTACACTTGCCGCGACTTCGGTATGAACTATCTCGCCAGCCTTGACGACAATGCCATTATCTTCACCAACGGCGACAACGACACTTTCCCGCTTTGGTATGCTCAGGAAGTTGAGGGATATCGCACCGACGTGCGTGTGGTCAACTTGTCGTATCTGACTCAAGGGTGGTACGTCAACCAAATGAAATATCCCGCCTACGAGTCGGCTCCGTTGAAGACTGTTGCCCGCCCCGTTGATTATATGGACCGCAACCACTCGTTCAACTATATCCTCGGCGAGCCTAATGCAGAGCCAATCAACGCCATTAACTCAATCAAGGACGTTTATTCGCCAGAGTCGTTCGACAAGTCATACGGAGTGAACGTCATGCGTTACCCGAATGTGTTTATTCCTATTGATAAGGATGTTGTGATTAAGGCTGGCGTGGCCAAAGAAGAGGAACGTGACGCAATGGAAGAAGCAATTGTCGTCGATTTGTCGAAAGAGCCCGAAATCGCTCGCAAGGGCGGTGTGGACTTGAGCAAACTCACCACTCTCGACTTTATCGCTACTTACGCCGATGACAACTGGTCGCGTCCCATCTATTTCGCGATGACCGTTCCCGAAAACTATTACATCGGATTGTCGCCTTATCTGCGTTCGACCGGTATGGTTTATCAAGTGTCGCCGTTCTTGAACAAGGACTATGACGTGACAGGTCAATATGCCGTTGATACCGACAGAATGTACCGAAATGTGACCGAGCGTTTCCGCTGGGGCGGACTTGACGAAGTCAAGGATTCGAAGGACATCTATCTTGACGAAACCGTTCGCCGAATGGTGACCACCACCCGCACGGCACTGCTCGACCTCGCCACGGCTCTCTACAACGAGGCTCTCGAAGCGAAGCAAATCAGCACGGATTCGGCATTCGTCAAAGAAAGAGCACAGAAATCGCTCAACGTGTTGCGGATTATGGACGAAAAACTTCCCGTAGTGGCTTGTCCTTACGCTCTTCAGTTGGGCTACAATGTCGCCGAACTTTACGACCGTCTTGGCCGCCTTCTCAACGACAAAGAGGCAACGAAAAAGGCCGTTGACATCCTCGATAAAGAAATCGAGCGTTATTCGCAGTATGCCCGCTATGCACAAGGATTGAAGCGGTCGAGAAACGCATGGTTCTACACATCCCTGCCCGCCGCCGACAAATATGCCTACCAAACGTATTTGCTTCAGTTGATGCAACTCTATACGACTGTGACAGGCGAAGCCGAGAAGATTACGAAAAAGGTGGCCGCCCTCGGTGTTGACATCGACGAAATCTATATGCTCCACCAGCGTGCTGCCGAAGCCGAACAAGCCGAAGCCGCTGCCGCTTCGATGCCAGCCGACTAAAACGACTCGTTGTAACAGCCCTGTCAAATGTTTATTGAGCAACCGCCGCTTATCTATCGCCTGATATTCGCCGAAGCAATTTGGCGGGTGAAACGGCGTGGGCGTAAAGTTGTGTATCTCACTTTTGACGACGGACCTATTCCCGAAGTGACGCCATGGGTGCTCGACACACTCGACAGTTATGGTGTGAAGGCCACATTCTTTCTCGTAGGCGACAATGTCAGGCGCCATCCCGAATTGTTCGAGGAAATAAAGCGTCGCGGTCACGGCTATGGCAACCACTCCATGCACCACCTTCAAGGACTGAAAGTGACCACCTCGACTTTCTTGCGCGATATCACAGAAGCCGATGCCCTCATCGACAGCACTTTGTTCCGCCCTCCCCATGGCATTATGCGCACACGACAGGGCAAGGCGTTGAAACGCCACTACAACATCATTATGTATGACGTGATTTCGCGCGACTACAGTCGCAAACTGACGCCAGAGCGTGTGCTTGAGAATGTGAAACGCTATGCTCGAAACGGCTCGATAATCGTTTTCCACGACTCGCTGAAAGCAGAGAAAAACATGAAGTATGCCATGCCGAAGGCTATCGAATGGCTTAAAAGCAAAGGCTATGAATTCGAAGTGTTGCCGCAATAGTCTTGGCGACGAGGCAAAACTCGCCGTTGCAGAACGCGCTCGTGAGTTGGGTTTCAGCGCTGTAGGATTCGCACGGGTTGAAGATGTCGACGCTGAAGCCGCTGAAAATTACTCCAAATGGATATCCGAACATCGTCATGGCGATATGGCGTATCTGGAACGCTATGCCGACATTCGTTCGAATCCCGCATTGCTGCTCGAAGGAGCATCGACGGTGATTGTCGCCGCCATGAACTATTATCCCCGAAAACGTCAGCGACAGGATGTGCCTCAATTCGCATTTTATGCCTATGGTCGGGATTATCATGAGGTAGTGCGCGAGCGGCTGCAAAAATTAGGAGAATTTGTCAAGGAGAACTTTGGCGGCGCGACACGTGCATGTGTCGATACAGCGCCTATCCGTGAACGCTATTGGGCCGTAAGGGCAGGAGTGGGGTTCATTGGAAAAAACTCGCAACTGATTATTCCCAATCGTGGTTCGTTTTTCTTTATCGGAGAACTGCTTACGACAGTGGGTTTCGAGCCAGACGAACCTTGCTCGGCAAGTTGTGGCGACTGCACGGCCTGTATAAAGGCTTGCCCCGGACATGCAATATGTAGCGGAAAACGCATCGATGCCCGCCGTTGTCTGTCGTATCTGACAATCGAACATCGTGGTGAACTTCCCGAGGAAGTCAATCTCGGCAACCATGTCTATGGTTGCGATGAATGTCAACTTGTTTGCCCCCACAACCGCAATGCCGTGCCCTCCGATATCCCCGAATTTGAGCCGTCGGAGAAATTTCTTGCACTCGACCGTGAGGCGATTTTGGCGATGACTCCCGCAGAGTTTTCCGACATTTTCCGCCACTCCGCCGTCCGTCGCGCCAAACTCGAAGGCCTCATCCGCAACGCCCGACATATAAAAACATGAGACTTATTTGAGTGTTTTGACAATATTTTTTGTAATTTTACGGGGTAAAATTTAGCGAAATAAATAACGGATTTTAAATACTACCATGTTACTACGTAAATTTTTTGTTGCTATTATGGCAATGGCTTGTATGACAGCCTACTCTGCCAATTATCTTGTTTCGCCATCGGCAACGACAGCCGGAGCGACAATCACCCATAAAGGACAGACCTACACAGTCGGCACCAACGCTTTCGCATCGATTAAAGCGCTTATGGATGCTTCGCCGGCGGCTAATTCTAATGTCTATGTTCTTGCCGGAACGTACTCAGACGACGTTACGATTAACGTTGCGGGATTGACGTTCCTCGGTCCGAACGCTTATATCGACAAGCGCGCCCAAACACGCAACTCGAATGCGACGATTACCGGCGTGATTACCGTTAATGCCAACAACACCACTATCAACGGCTTCTATATCAAAGGTGCAGGCCAGATAAAGAATACCGCCGCGACCAATACGGCGCCGTTGTCGGGATTCACGTTCATCTACAACGTGATTAGCAATCCGACCGTGGCACGCGATGCAAATGGTTCGAATGCGATTGTGTTGCTTGGTGTGCCTGTCAGCAATGCCAACGCGAATGCCGATTCGTCGCAGAAACGCTATCAAAAGGTGACAATCGCCCACAATATCTTTTCGAAGGGCTCTGAAGGCACAACCGACCCCGCATGGATTACTATTTCAGGCGGTTACGGAAATGCCATGAAAATTATCGACAACAACTTCACCGAGGGCGGCACGGGTATCAATATATGTAACTCTCGTGGAACCTACGACATCCTTAACAACAATTTCAACAAACTCGGCAATAATAATCAGTCGCAAAGCACTAAGGGCGACTTCGCTCTCCGCATCTACCGCAACGCTCTCGCCGGAACGACTGTGTTCAATATCAAATACAACGACTTCAACAACTGTTCGGGACAACAGACACTCTACCCCTGCATCCGCTTCTTCTGCGGCACAACCGATACAGACAACTTTGTGACTCCTGTGGGCTGTTCGGTCAATTTGAACTACAACGTATTCCGCAGCAAGTCGCAAATCCACGCCGATTACAACTACGTTTATTATATCGACGCTGCCGCTACGAACGCTGTGAAACACGATGTCCGTTTCAACACTTTCGACAATGCTTATTACGCTATTGCCAAAACTAATTCGATTTACGACACAACAAACCTCGGCTTTCGTTTTGGGGATAACACAGGTCTGATAAATCCTTCTAACGCCACATTCGGCACATGGCGCGGTGCAACTACGCTCGGCGACGTTACCATTATCCAAAACTGGGATATCGACGACCTAACGGGTGAAATCTACACCGTCCAAGTGATGAACGGCACTGACAAGGCAAAATTTCAACAAACTTACGGCGACATCTCGGGCATACGCCTGTCGCGCATCAAATCCGACGGCGTTTATTCCAAGATGAACGTAGTCTATGCCGGACACGGCACACAAATGTCGGTCAGTCGCTTCAACGGCCGTTTATATGTGTTTATGGGCGGTAAGGCGACACCCAACTCCTCGAACACGGAAATGATTTCGCGCAGCATAGCATGGTTCCCGTGGGTGGGCGGTGCGACAGTCAACTGCAACGGAGCATCGTCGTTCACCTACAACGGAACGACCTATCCGATTTACTACTTCCGACCGGCTGACATGAGCGGTTCAAACGACTATCCCGCGCTCGACAACGAAAACCGTCTATTCTGCACCCGTACATCAAGCACGAATTATAACTACTATTGGGTTTACGACCTTGACGATGTGCTCACAAACGGCGATAACGCCACTCCGCTACGCAAACTCACGGTTACAAAATACACCAACCCGACATCGGTGTCGGCCGACAACGGTTACAACACTTGGGACCACCAAGGCTATTGCATCCATGGCGATTACATCTATATGCTTGAAGGAGTGGCGCGTGTTAATTCAGTCGCCATTGACAACAAGCCCACAATATTCGTCCATGTATATAACTGGCGTACAAAGACATTCGCATATCGTAAGCAACTCACCAACTCAACAATCAACGGACTATCGAATTCTGGTGAGCCTGAAGGTTGCAAAGTGCATCGCGACGCCAACGGACATGCCAACCTTATCATAGCGTTGGCCGACGGTGTTGCCGGCGCCCGCCAAGCGTATTTCTACAAATACACACCCAAAACAGGTGCTTACACGCTTCCTGCAGTTAGCGCCACCGCCAATAAGGAATCGCTTTCCTTCTCGGCAACTTCACTTTCTCCCGTTACCAACACTGTAAAACTTACAAATACGTTGCTCGTTGGCAATTGGACATTTACATTGTCGGGCGAAAATGCGACTAACTTTAGTTTAAGTTCAACAAGCGCCGACCCGATAAGCGCATCCACCACAGTGACCGTCACCTATACACCGACGGAAGATGCCAACACCCACACAGGCTATCTGCGTTGCTCTTCGCCACTTCTCACCGATATCGTCATTCCGTTGACCGGCACTTACACCCCGCCGTCCACCGACCCGACAATCACCGCTTCTGCTTCGTCGTTGTCGTTCACAGCCGAAGAGGAATCATCAGTAACCAAGTCGGTAACATTCACAGGGGCGAACCTCACGGGCAACATTTCGCTCGCCCTTTCGGGAGCGAACGCTTCGCAGTTCTCGCTCTCCGCTTCGTCGCTCGGCACATCGGGCGGCTCTGTAACCGTCACCTATAGCCCCACTGCCGCAGGCAGCCACTCCGCTACGTTGACAGCATCTTCATCGGGCGCTCCTTCGGTGACCGTTGCCCTCAACGGCACGGCTACCGCCAAACCCATCGTCGACCCGACTCAATTCGTCT
>JAFZPB010000128.1 GCA_017552595.1 Muribaculaceae bacterium | reverse complement strand
GGCGTTGAGAGTCAAGTCGTTTGAGACACCCTGCCCCGAGCCTTTCATCTTCAAAATCGTATTGAAACCGATAATCTTGTAGCCGATACCTGCCACGATTCCCTTCGTCGTCGCTTCGACTACTTGACCAGCCGACGAGTTGAGAGTTAATGATCGCGAGTCGCGGTATTCGAGGTTGAACTTCATTTCGTTTTTGAGCGTAACGTTCAAGCCTACGAGGGGTGCGAATTTCTCGGTAATTGCCACCGACGAAATATTGTAAGGCGACGACGGGATAGGCTGACCTGTAGATTCGTCGAGAGTAAAGCCTTGAAGACCGCCAGTTTCTCCATCGATGGCAAGCCAATTAAGATACGACGTGAATGAACCCACGGAATATGTACATTGATAAGCATGGGTGAGCGTAAACGCCTTGAAATGCTTACGTAGATTGCCGATGTTGATAAATCCGTCGTATGTGATGCGCCAGTTGGGAAGGACGCTTGCCAACGACGGGAACGGATTGAGGTTGACTTTATTTGGGTCAGTGCCTGTGTAAGCGGCAAGGAACGCAGGAATAAGCACGTCGCTACTCGTCGGACTTACACCGCCCACACTTGGGTCGTATGGTTGTCCCGCATGAGATGTCCCGTGAATAAATCCGGCATCGGGATATGTCGTGCCCATATAGCCGTTTTGAATTCGTTCGGCTACAATCGGAATGTTATTTACAAAGTCGTTGAAGGCCTGGCTTTCATAACCCGAATTAGCCGATGGATAGCGTAGCGCGGTCGCGATAGCAGCATGGGTTTTTGTATAACTACCTGTGCGGCTTGTAGGCATTTGGTCGTACATGAACTGTATTTGGTTCGTACGATTGTCGGTGCGGTTGCCTGTGAGTTGTATTTTAAGGCCTTTTATCGGCTCGAGATTGAGTTCGAGATTTATTTCATTTGTGTGCGATATGATAGCGGGCGATGTCTGTCCATCGTCGCAGATAAGCCAACCACGTTCTTTCGCACGATAGAGGTAATCGTCATTGACGAATCCGAAGGCGAAGTCAAGACCTGGTGCCATCGGCCCGTAAGAATTAGTCTGTCCGAAGACGTTTCCGATTTGCGGCTCGAAAAGCGGAATAGTCATCGACTGCGATTGTCGCCAACGAACAGATGCCGAACGAGTCATCATCAGGAATCGCGTCGTGTAGTCGGCAAAATCACGCATAAACGAGTGGTCGTCTTTTAAGACCTCGGTAATTACGAACTTGATATTCTGGTCGCCTTTCGTCAGCACTTCAAGTTGATTTTGGTCAATGACCTTTGTGCGAACCACGAAAGGCTTGCCGTCGGCGGTTGTCGCCGTGACTTTAACTTTTCTACTTCGTAGGTTATGCTTTATGACAAATGTGGTGTCGGTCTGCAACTGGAATGAGCGCTCAAATTTACGAGGCTTCTTTGGCGTCGATGATTTTCGCGAAGAAGAAGAGAACCGCTTGTCAACATCTTTCAAATAAGGAATTTTCTTATACAGCGACTCAAAAGTGATTCGGCCGTCGGCGTTCCATGTCGCTTGATTCTGAATTGTATTGCCGATGTTGACATCTTCCACTTCCGCACCATGTTGCCATTGATATGTGGCGTTGTAAGAGCCGTTTGCCGTGATGAAATCAAGGAATGGAATTTTGTTGAAAGGAGCCTTATACGAAGCCACGAAAGTCTGGTTATATGTCCATGGCGTACCCATATGTAGGAGATTATGGATGACCGAATCCTTCCAATGGGCATACTGGTCGGGGAACAGTTTTTTGTTCACCGCACCCATGGGCTCTTCAATCCTTGCATTGGTGTTGGAATTGAACGAAAGATTGAGCGACTTTATAGGATTCCATGTGATGGCAAGTTGGCGGTCCCAAAGGAAATTCTTACTGACAGATACGGGCATACGGAAATAAACATCTCGTTCGGAACGAGTCTGCTGCTCGTAGTAGTAGCGCGACATATTCGTCAGGAACGATATCGACGCCGGCAAATATGCTATTTCATAATCCTTGAAGAATTTCAAGTTTTTACTCTTCGACTTAATCCAACCGAATGGCTTCAGCGGTTTCGCGTAAGGAGTATAGGAATATTGGAACGAGCCGCGATAGTCGTTTGTGTATTCATATTCGATAGTCGGATCGACCTTGTTCTGCTTATTGAACGAGAAGTTAAACGTAAAGTTGGCGGGGTCCCAAGGCATTGGTTTCTTGCTTTGGACATCGAACTTCAATCCGGAAATAGAGAAACTCTTAATCGTAGTGCTCGAAATAGCATAAGCGTTAATAGAGTCCTTTTCCTGCTTAGTTTCAACATCATCAAGGGCGTCCTTCAACAACACGTCCTGGTCGAGAGGATTATACTTGGGCGTGGTCTTTTCCTTAGATACGGAATAATAAACAGGCGCTTTGAGTTTGACCTTTTCAGGGAGGAAACGACCGACGTCGGCCTGAACTGCCACGTTCAAGTGTTGATAGTCATCGAGACGGCGGGAGTTGAGCGATTGGTCAACGCTGCCGAAGCCTGCAGTTTCGATATGTGCGCCCGCATTGACCGTAGCCACGTCGGAGATTGCGAGATTGAGATTCGCCTTGGCGGCCCAACCGCCATCTTCGTTAAAGTCGGTCACTTTCAATTCGTTCACCCAAATCGTTCCGTCCTTGACTGTCGGCGAATTGTTCCTGACACCGATAAGGATTACCCTTACATCGCTCAACGACGGGTTACCCATCATCGACATCGTGTTGCGCTCGTTATCGGGGTCGCGTTGAGTGAACAGTGTCGCATAACCAACGCCCGACCCTTCTTGATGCATTTCGACATTGCGTTTTTTCTTGAGGTCAACAAGATTTTGAAGAACGAAGTCGAGACGGTTCTCTTCGGGCCAGACTTTATAGCGGTCGGTTGTCGATTCGTTATTATAGTGACCAGCCGGCGTAAGCGTCAATGGAATTGAATATTCGTAGAAGTTGCTCTTAACGTCGCTACCCATTCGTACGAACACCGACAATTCTCCATTTTTGAGGTTTGTCACGTCGTTGATAAACTGCTCGGCGTGAACCCACATTTGGAGTCGCTTGTAGTTGCGGAGGTCAAGCGATGTGTTACGATAGACACCGCGCGCGTCGCCTGCCTGAAGTCCTGTCAGGCGGAGCATCATTGACTGCTCATTAAGTTGGGTAATCTGGGATTGTCCCGGGTCGACGATTCGCGTAACGCCAGGAGGCAGAACGTAGTTGACAGGTTCGCGACCGGCATTTTCCTCGATGTTAACCACCGAAAGGTCGAGTTTTCCTTCAGCGGGAGCATCGCCGCGAGTGTTCAGGTTGAAATCGTAGTTACGCCATTCGCCGCGTACGAGTTCGAGCGTTGCAAAACGAAGGTGGATTGGTTGTTTGAAGCCCGTGAGGAACATACGTGCGAAACGAATGGTAGAAAAGTCAGTGATTGAGCCCACCACCTTTTCGTAATCGTCCAAAGGAATCTTAAACTGAATCCACTCGGCGTCGATATCTTTACCGTCACGGGTGCGCACTCTCGAAACCTGTTTGTCGGTTATGTAGTTTTTACCTACGACAAGGTCGGCAGGACGAATCGACACCTTATATTGGTAATAGCGCTCGTATTCGTTAAGCGTATTGTCTTGGTTGATATCCTCAACATCAGGCACGCTTCGCGACGACTGATAGAGTTGGTCGTTAGCATCTTCCGGACCTAAGGAGTTCCCTTCGGTGCCATTATAGTGCTTATATCGTTCGAGAATCGAAAGGCGCTCCTCATCATAGTCGTAACCGAGATAGAAGTGGTAGTTATCGCCTGCGGGGTCATTGAACGGCGAGAACTGGTCGCTCTGCATCTTTTCAATAGTTGCGGGCGAAAGTTTTGAACGTAGTTGGTTGAGATAATCCTGATATGTCTCGTAAGCGAACTCATGTTCGGTTGAAAGTCCGTTCAAACCGACGTCTTGATTCTTTCTGGCTCCGTCGGCGTTGTCGAAAGCGTATGTGAGCGAATTTTGTGTCGAAACACGTCCCCATGTAGTGGTTGTCGTATTGCTGTCGCTGCCGTCGATAGGCAAACCGTTTTCATAAGATTTCAACCCGTCTTTAAGAATATCTTCACTCATCTCGCCGAAGTTGAAATAGAGGTCGCCGCCTTGGTGGTCGCTCATCTTCGGGTCGGTAAAGGGATTCATAAGCCAGAATTGAACATACTCTATATTCGACTGTTCGAAATTAGTGTTGTCCATTTTCCGCATGATACCGCCCCAACGACGCTCAGGCAAAATAAGGGCGCCCTCGTCATCGATATTTGTCGCATCAAGGTTGTAAGGACCGCGTTCTTCGGGATAGAACGAAAGATTGAGAGTCTGTATTGTTGAAGATTCGCCGTAGTTGAGTTCACGACCCGGGAAGATTTCGCGGGAGTTCACTTCGCGCACTTCAGGACTGGAAAGTTGCTCAAGGTCGTTCTTTATATAACCTGGTGCAAGATTCGAGTTCTTTTGGGTAAAGAGACGGTCGATGTAATACCACGCGAGAAGCGAACGGTTTTTACCGTAATCGATATTGTTGGACAGGCCCGCCTCGGGGAACAGCGATGTCGGTGACGGGTCGTAGGGTGTCGAGGACAAGAACCATGAATAAGGCGAACGAAGGTCGATGCCCGACTGCGACGACTCAAAGTCGTCGACGTAAGAACTGCCCTGCGTCGAGCCAGATTTCTGTTGGTGTGGCAACAGTTGGGCAAAGTCACCAGTAAAATTAATTGCTGACGGAGCGGTGGCGTTGACTGTCGGAATTCGGTTGATAAGGTTAGTCAGCCACATAAATTCCGAATTGTACGACACATTCGCTCCCCAAATCGTGTTGTTGATGATTTCATCGCCGATGCTCACTTTCTCCGTAAGGGCTTTTTCAGAGAAGTGCATCAACGTGGCTCCGATATTGAAATTCTTGTTGAATTTGTAGTTGAGGTCAAGACCGAGAAGCGTCTTTCGTTGCATCGAGAACAGCGACTGGTTTTCGAGCGACACACTGACGCTTTGTCCCGAATCGATAATACTCTGGTTTGTGATAGTTACGATACCCATCACATAGTCCACAGTATAGTCGGAGTTCTCGACAAGTGTCACACCGCCTGCCGTTACCACCACCGAACCTCTCGGGACGTTCATTGCATTCAATCGAATTTGCGAACCAGATGATGCCTGATATTCTCCTTTAAGAACAAATTTATTTTTGTCGGCATACTGCCGCGCAATCGTTATTGTGGAGTCGTATAGTTCGTGGTAAACGAACTTCTTGGCAGTTTCGGGGTCGGGCATCTTGCTTTCAAGATGTGAACCGAAAGGCTCTGCCACGGGGAAGATAATTTTACCCGTAGCGGACACTGCGGTATAGCCCTCGATATAGTCGAAGAATCCGTCGGAGCCAAGAGCCTCATTTTTGTCCAGGCGGTCAAGATTCATCAACTGCAGAAGAGTTACGTCGCTGAGTCCTTCGACCGGAAGATAAACGATTTCCGTACCTGTAGTGTCACTCAGGTACTTGATGTTCATCTTGAAATTGCTTTTCTGAATCTGGTATGCGCCAAGAGAATACACGTTCTTCATCATAAGGTGCCACATCGGCAGACGCGGTGCTACCGTCGTACCCTTAAGCATCTTGACATAAAGCGATTGGTCGTTGGAAGAAATGTCGCCCGAGAACTCACCCACTTGATACACCTGACCGTTGTAGGTGTATTCGTAAGCGACGGCAAGTACCTCGTCGGAATTCAATGCGCTTTTAAGCGAAATGTAACCGAGCGAAGAATTGAGTGTATAGTCACTGGATGAGAGAAGTCGGGCGCTTTCGATTTTTTCGTAGTCGCGGCCACCCTCAAATCCATACACCTTCAACGGTTCGAGCGCAGTCGACACCTTGCTGATGATACGCGCGTCGGGATAATCATTTTTAATCGTCGAAAGCAAGTTGTTCGAACCGTTAGCGGGATTGGGCAATGCGGGATTGGGAATCCAATAGTCGCATGCCATCTTCTCGTTTTCGGCGAGGTCCATAAATGCCACGATATTGCGCGACTGATCGAAATTATTCGACTTGTTGGTCACCCACACTTCTATACGGGTTATGTTTACGCCCGATGACACGTAAGGCAATTTCGATGCGAATTTGTCGTAATTGTCGCAGAAATATTGCGAAAGGAAGAAGTGGCGGTTTTGGTCGTATTCATCGGCGTTGATGGAGAACTCTGTCGTCTGTACGCCGCCCCTGGTATTGACAGTTTTCGATTCTGAATTTTGTTGCGACACGAGAGCCGTAGCCGTTAATTTGCCGAATTGAAGTTTGGTCTTTATACCGAACAGTGTCGTGCTTCCTTTGATGAGCGACGAACCGGTAGTCATGCTTACGTTACCGGCCTCGATATTTTTTATGATGTCGTCTTCCTTGCCTTCG
>JAFZPB010000011.1 GCA_017552595.1 Muribaculaceae bacterium | reverse complement strand
GAAGATAAGCATATTCCCTGTTTGTGTCTTACAACATTACCCACATCGGTTTTTTATGTTTTTGCTTTTACTGATTTCAAAGCATGAAATGCGTGGCGGTTGGTGTTGGTGGTAAATGACGTAAACTTGTTTGCGGGCAAACACCATCAACACCAACCGATTGTCTTGAAAAGAGAAAATCAGTAAAAGAGTTTTAATTGTTTTTGTGAAAATGAAAAACACAGGAATTTACAGGTGACCCAATTTTTCTCTGTGTTAATCTGTGGAATCTGTGTGAGGTTTGAACGGGGTTGGCGATGTCGGCGGCGAAAAATATGGTCAAGGTTTGGGGATATTCGGGAATAATTGCGTAACTTTGTGCCTTGACAGAAACAAATAAAAAACTATTATACAATGAAGCAAGAAGAAAATGCCGTCGAAACGGCAATGAACGAACTTCCCGAGAACGCGTTCCGCGAGTTGAAGGAAGGCGAAAAGTATCGCCCTGTGCTGTCGCCCGACCGCGCTCACCCCGAGGTGACGCCTTATTCGGTGACGATGGGCTTATTTCTCGCTGTGATTTTTAGTGCCGCCGCAGCCTATTTGGGGTTGAAGGTGGGGCAGGTGTTTGAGGCCGCGATACCTATCGCGATTATCGCCGTTGGCTGCTCAAGCCTCTCGAAACGCAAAAACGCTCTCGGCGAGAACGTGATTATCCAGTCGATTGGCGCATGTTCGGGCGTGATTGTGGCAGGAGCCATCTTCACCCTCCCCGCGCTCTACATCCTGCAGGCGAAATATCCCGATTTGACGGTCAATTTCCTCCAGATATTCATGAGTTCGCTGCTCGGCGGTATTCTCGGCATATTGTTCTTTATCCCTTTCCGTAAATACTTCGTTTCCGACATGCACGGCAAATATCCTTTCCCCGAAGCGACGGCAACCACGCAGGTGCTGATTTCGGGCGAAAAGGCCGGTTCGCAGGCTCTGCCGCTCGTTGTGGCAGGTGCCATCGGCGGTATTTACGACTTTATAGTCGCCACATTCGGATGGTGGAGCGAAACGATTTCCACCACTGTCACCTCTTGGGGCCAAACTGCTGCGGAGAAGGTGAAAATGATGTTCCAAGTCAACACCGGCGCCGCCGTTTTGGGCTTGGGCTACATTATCGGGCTGAAATATGCACTCATCATCTTTGCCGGCTCGGCATTCATCTGGTTCGTTATCATCCCGTTGTTGGGAATGTCGATGACCGAAATTCCGCCTGAGACGATATTCAAGGATTTCGCCCGTCCGATTGGTATTGGCGGCATCGCGATGGCCGGCGTTATCGGCATTATCAAGTCGTGGCCGATTATCCGTGGGGCCGTAGGCCTCGCCAAGAACGAGATGAAAGGCAAAGGCGACGTGAAAGCCGTTAAGAAGATGCGTTGGGAAACCGACATCACGATGAAAACTCTTCTCTTCGCCATTATCGCGGCCCTTGTGGTCACGTTCCTCTTTATTTGGCTCGGTGTTGTAGGCAGTCTGCTTCAGGCGATTGTAGCGTTCATCGTCGTTGTGGTTATCGCGTTCCTGTTCACGACCGTTGCCGCCAACGCAATCGCAATCGTCGGCTCTAATCCCGTTTCGGGTATGACGCTGATGACGCTTATTATCGCGTCGGTGATTTTCGTGGCAATCGGCCTTAAAGGCACGTCGGGCATTGTCGCCTCGATGGTTATCGGCGGCATCGTCTGCACGGCGTTGTCGATGGCGGGCGGCTTCGTTACCGACCTGAAAATCGGTTACTGGCTCGGTACGACGCCCAAAAAGCAGGAATCGTGGAAGTTCCTCGGCACTCTCGTGTCGGCGGCTACCGTGGGCGGTGTCATCCTTGTGCTCAACAAGGTTTACGGATTCACTGGCGAAGAAGCACTCGTGGCTCCTCAAGCCAACGCCATGGCTGCCGTTATCGACCCGTTGATGACAGGCGGCGAAACGCCGTGGTTGCTCTACGGCGTGGGCGCAATCTTCGCCGTGTTGCTGACATGGCTTGGAGTGCCGGCATTGGCATTCTCGCTCGGTATGTTTATCCCGATGCAACTCAACTCGCCACTGCTTATCGGCGGTCTGATTAGTTGGTTCGTCAGCACCCGCTCGAAGGACGAGGCCGTCAACAAGGCCCGCATGGACCGCGGCACGTTGCTCGCTTCGGGCTTCATCGCCGGCGGTGCGCTAATGGGCGTGGTCAGCGCAATCATGAAGTTCGCCGGATTCGACTATGAGTGCCCCTATGCGTCGAACGAAGGCTTGTTGCAGTCGATAAGCCTTGGCGTTTACATCCTGCTGATTATCTATCTGATAGTAGATTCAATGCGGGCTAAAAAAGCGAAATAAAAACGAAATCTTTTCGCGGCGCCGCATGAGTTGAGTTCATCGCGGCGCCGTTTGTGTGACAAAAGAAGACGAAACACCGTTGAAATTAAGTAAATCACATAGTGAAATCCTCCGCTTAGCGGTTCCTCTGATAATTTCCAACATATCCGTGCCGATTCTGTCGTTGTTCAACATCGGAGTCAGCGGACAGATGGGACAGGGGCGCTATGTGGCTGCGGTAGTCGCGGCCAGCACCATGTTCAACATGTTCTATTGGGTGCTGAATTTCTTGCGGGCAGGGACGAGCGGGTTGGCGGCTCAGGCACATGGCGCGAACAATCATCACGAACGAACAATCATCCTGTATAGGGCAATAGTGATGGCTGTGGCGATTTCCCTGTTGCTGATAGTCTTTCGTTCGCCTTTGGGCAATTTCATGGTAAAAGTGTTTGCGGTCCAACCTGAGGATGTTGATATCGTCATCCGATTTTTCAATATATGCCTGTTGGGAGCGCCTGCCGTATTGATGACATTCGCCGCAATGGGGTGGCTTGTCGGCAGTCAGTCGGCAATGCGTCCGATGTGGATTGCCTTGACTGTCAATGCGCTTAATGTGGCGCTCACTTATGTGTTCGTCTATATGATGAAAAAAGACGTGGAGGGGATTGCTTTTGGCTCAATTACGGCCCAGTGGATAGGTCTGGTGGTGGCTCTCGTACTCTGTCGGAAGAAAATCGACAAGGGCAAGGTCGCTTTATCGGAGGTTATGCACTTGAAAGAGTTCAAGCATTTCTTCTCGGTGAATGCCGATATGTTTTTCCGGACCTTGTTTTTGGTGGCGGTAACGGTGTGGTTCAACCGTGTTGGCTATCAGCAAAGTCGTTTGGTCTATGCTGCCAATTCGGTGCTGATGAATCTATATTTGACCTACACCTATGCGATGGACGGCTTTGCCCATGCTGGCGAGGCTTTGGTGGGCAAGTATTTCGGTGCAAAACGGCCGCTACGCCTGTCGCAGACTATCCGCGACAATTTCAAGTGGAATTTCATGCTTGTGGCCATATTCTCGGTCGTGCTGTCGATTTGGGGCGTGGATTTCGTGGGGATGCTTTCCAACGACGCCCGAGTGGCTGCAATCGCCGATGATTATGTATGGTGGTCGGTGGCGATGGTTGTTGCAGGTAGCGTGGCGTTCACATGGGACGGAGTATATATCGGAGCGACGGCTTCGCGTGCGATGCTCCTCACCACATTCCTCTCCATGCTGACGTTCTTTGCGCTGTATTACCTTCTATATCCGAAGATGGGAAACAACGGCCTGTGGCTGGCTTTTGTGGCGAATCTTGCCGTCCGTTCGCTCGTGCAGACGTTGCTTGCGCGGCGTTCGGTTTATGCCCGTTGCGACGGAAATGTGCAAGAATATCGCAACAGATTGCACACAATACGGCGATTTGTGCAAAAATAGGCCCGGATTTCTGTTAAAAAATCCTTAAGAGGCTTAAAAATTTTATAAATCCGAAATAACTTTGTACCTTTGCAGTCGCAAATTATAGAAAAGTTTAACAAATTCAATCTAAAATTTACAATCATGGCAGATATTGCACAACGCGTTAAAGACATTATCGTTGACAAACTTTCAGTCGATGAATCAGAAGTTACCGAAGCCGCTGAATTCTCGAAAGATCTCGGCGCAGACAGCCTCGACACCGTAGAACTTATCATGGAATTCGAAAAGGAATTCGGTCTCACCATCCCCGATGAGAAGGCTACTGATATCGTCACTGTAGGCGACGCTATTGCTTACATCCAAGAGCAACTCGGCTAAAAAAAGATTCTGCGCGAATCAATAAATTCCCGTAAATTTAATGGAATTAAAAAGAGTAGTTGTTACTGGGCTGGGCGTGTTGTCGCCGTTAGGCAATGACGTTGCCTCGACTTGGAAGAATGCTCTTGCCGGAATGAGCGGAGCAGGACCGATTACTCGATTCGACGTATCAAAATTCAAGACACAATTCGGTTGCGAAGTAAAGGACTATAACGAAACCGACTACTTCGACCGAAAAGAAGCCCGCAAATACGACCGCTATGCACAATATGCGATTGTTGCGGCAAACCAAGCCATCGCAGATGCCAATCTCGACGACGACCCCTCGATTGACAAAAATCGTGTCGGGGTCATCGTGGCATCGGGCGTGGGCGGTATCCGCTCCTTCGAACTCGAAGCGGGTGATTACGCCATCAATGAAGAAAAAGGCCCCCATCATTCGCCTTTCTTCATTATCCGACTTGTCCCGAACATGGCTCCGGGACACATCTCTATCCTCCACGGCTTCCACGGCCCGAACTACGGAGTAGTGGCAGCCTGCGCCTCTTCGACAAATGCGCTTATCGACTCGTTCAACCTTATCAGGTTGGGCAAGGCCGATGCTATCGTCGCCGGCGGCGCCGAAGCCCCGATATCCACTTCGGGTGTCGGCGGTTTCAACTCCATGCATGCCCTTTCGGTGCGTAACGACGACCCGAAAGGCGCTTCCCGCCCTTTCAGCGCCTCCCGCGACGGTTTCGTAATCGCCGAAGGCGCGGCTATTTTGGTTCTTGAAGAACTTGAGCATGCGCGTAAGCGTGGCGCGAAAATCTACGCCGAAATCATCGGCGGAGGTATGTCGGCCGACGCTTACCACATGACGGCTTCCCACCCCGATGGAATCGGTGCCCGGCTCGTGATGAAAAACGCCCTCGACGACGCTCAAATCTCGCCCGACGACATCGACTACATCAACGTTCACGGCACATCCACTCCCGTGGGTGACGTGAGCGAGGTGAAAGCCATTCTTGACGTGTTCGGCAAACACGCCTACGACCTCAACATCAGTTCCACCAAGTCGATGACCGGCCACCTTCTCGGCGCAACCGGCGCGCTTGAGGCTATGTTCTGCGTAAAGGCTGTTCAGGAAGATATCGTTCCGCCGACAATCAACCATGCCGACGACGACTGCGACGAAAATATCGACTACAACCTCAACTTCACCTACAACAAGGCTCAACGCCGCACGGTGAATGTGGCTTTGTCGAACACATTCGGTTTCGGCGGTCAGAACTCGTGCATCATCGTCAAGAAGTTCACTGAATAGCGAAGAATCGAACTCCTATGATAATTAACTTCCGGCCTCTTTCCAGAGCCCGGAAGTTTTTTTATCATTTAACACGGATAAAAATCAAACACGAATTATCAGAAACTTACCATAAATTTTCAAAAATATTTAATGAGTAATTTGTGGCAATTAGTGCTTATTTTTTAATTGTGGCGAAAAATGGTGGTTTTGTTTTGAAATTCTTTCTAAAACATCTACTTTTGTGGAGAAATCGCAATCGAAAATATTAAACATTAATTATTTACACCGATGAAGCGGATATTATCAATTATTTGTTTGCAAATTATAGGTGTCATTTGTTTCGCCTTGATGGGACAAACCAAGCACTTCGAAGCAAAAAAGATAATCGAGCACGGAATTTATGCCGATGCAGTAGATAAGCATTTTTTTGCATCTCTTGACTCTGTCTTGCTTAATGTTCATCCTGCTGAGTACAATTTTTTTCACTTCTATCGTATAGGGATTTACAAGTATGATGACATTAAATATAAGCGTATGCTGAATTCCATAAATGACGGCTCTATAAATGACTTAAAGAAAATAGATTATCTATTTGAGAAACAAATGCTCCACAACAATGAATTAGATGATAGTGACGTGTTTAATCCTAATAATAAATACATTATTTACGTGTCACAGACCGACGTGAATATTACAGGATTATTTGTTAAAGGGCATTTTCTATATCAATTACAAAATTCATATGGATTGGTAAAGACAACTAATCGCCGTATGTCATATAAAAAATGGGCCGTAGCGGGCGAATGGTTTCCACAATCATGGTTGTTGCTATACGATGCGGGAAAAATGAATGTAATTCATGAGCTCCAACGCACTTTCATGTTAAGGTATATTGATGTTATAGAAACCAGTAACCCCCAGAAATATTTGCAAAAAAATCGACTTAAGAACAACAATTGACGATTAATTACAAATAGGCGGCCACAATGGCTTCTAACACAGATTAAACTTAAACACGAATAATCATGTATTATTCGGAAATTATTTTGCGGGCTGAGGGGCTGTGACGTTCCCGGCGTTGAGGATAAGGGGGTAGGGCTCTTTTTTCACCACTTTTTCGTCGGCGCGTAGGCGTTTGACACCTTCGAGGGCTTCTTCGGCGGTGTCGGCAGTCGCAACCACCACATAATAGATGGGCTCTTTGGTTTCGACGACGAATGTGCCGTCATAGCCCGCGTCACGAAGGCGTTTTGCCATCGAATTGGCGTTGAATAGTTGGCGAAACTCCGCCACGACGGCGTTGTATTTCTTCAGGGCGATGCCTTCCTGCCCGTCGGACACTTTTACGAATTTGCCTGTCATTCTCACCTGCTCGCCGTTCACTTCTTGGAATTTAGGATATGAAGCCTGTTGCATTGCAAGGAGTTCGGCATCGTCAAGGTCGTTGTCGGCCTTTTTCTTTTCTTCTATTGCTTTGATGGCCGTTTGATAGGCGTTAGCGTAGTCGTTTTCCTTTTGTTCGGTGGTGCGGCAACCTCCGAAAATGAGTGCCGTGCCGATTGCCATTATTGTCAAATTACGTATTCTCATGACTGTCATTCAGTTATTTAACGTTTTTCTAATTCAATCACTTCAAGGTCGCGCATCTCTTCACCGTCGATGACGAAGCGTACGAGCGTCCGCTTGGGATGCCAACCTTGATATCCGGCGGCTCCCGGGTTGATATGGAGAATATGGTTTGTCGTGTCCCACATGACTTTCAGGATATGGGAATGGCCGCAAACCATCAACTTGATGCCTTTTTCCTGCATCATCCGCAGAAGGCCTGGCGCATAATGTCCGGGGTATCCGCCGATGTGGGTAAGGAGGACTTTCACGCCTTCCACGTCGAAAATCTCCACTTCTTGGCACAGGAGCGACACTTCGCCATAGTCGGTGTTGCCACGGACGGCACGGACTGTCGGCGCGACGCGTCGCAATTGGAATAGCACGTTGGCATTGCCGATGTCGCCGGCATGCCATATCTCATCGCATTCGGCGAAGTGAGTGGCGAAACTTTCGTCCCAGCAGGAATGAGTGTCGGAAATGATGCCTATGCGTTTCATTGTTTCGGAGTAGGATAGTTGTCTTCTAAAATCATTGTGGCACGCGACGGGAATGTCATCTTCCGTGAAATCGTGACGAAATCGTCGGAAAGCGCGTCGTGTAAGCGTTTTCCGATAGGCAGCGACTCCTTGTAGCGGTCCATTTCGACGGTAAGCGGCGCGTCGGTTCCGTTCATGACGACGTGGACGGTGTTTGTCATGCCGTCGGGGCGATTGTATTGCCGTGTATAGACATATAGTCCGTTTTCGGGCATAAAGTGCTTAAGGGTGCCGCGGCTGACGGCGGGGTTCTCTTTTCGCCAGTTGAGCAGTCGGGCGAGGAAATCCATCGCTTCTTTCTGGATTGGAGTGAGTCCGTCGCCGGTGAATGCGTTGATTTTGTCGCCCTTGAAGCCGCCGGGGAAATCGCGACGCACATATCCGTCGCTACCCTCGCGGCCGCCGTTCATAAGGATTTCCGTGCCGTAGTATATTTGCGGAATGCCGCGCGACGTCAGCAGGAATGTCTGCGCCTGTTTCCATTGGTCGAGATTGTCGGGCATCGACGGCAGGAAGCGGTCGGTGTCGTGGTTGTCGAGGAAGGTCAGTATGCGGTTAGGCTCGGGGAAGAGAAAATCAAGTGCAAGGTGGTTGTAGAGCAGATTCAGACCCGAAAATTGGTCGTATTTCTTGATGGGTTTCAGGAATGCGTCGCGGGCTTGTAGGCTCAGCACGAAGTCCATGACTGTCGGCAAGCACGGGTCGGATTCAGCCACGAGGCTCATCCGTTGCCAATAGGCTTCCGCACCCTCGTTGGCGTACCAGCATTCGCCCACGATGTTAAAACGCGGATATTCTTTCGCCACGGCCACGCACCAGTCGGCCATGCATTGGCGGTCGGCGTAGGGGTAGGTGTCCATGCGGATTCCGTCGATGCCCGAATATTCAATCCACCAGATGGAATTTTGTGTAAGATAGCGCATCAGGTAGGGATTTCGTTGGTTGAGGTCGGGCATGGTGGGCACAAACCAACCGTTGACCGAGTGCGAGAGGTCGAAATCGCTTGCGTAAGGGTCATAGACTGTCGATAGTCGGAAGTTCGTCTGAACGTCGCCTTCGGGAAAGTTAATCCAATCGGCTGAAGGCATATCTTTGACCCACGGATGGTTGCTTCCGCAGTGGTTGAAAATCATGTCCATTACGACCTTCAGGCCTCGACGATGACATTCATTGATAAGTCGGCACCAATCTTCGTTTGTCCCAAAACGGCGGTCGATTCGGTAGTAGTCGGTGGTGGAATAGCCGTGGTATGACAATTTGGGCATGTCGTTTTCGAGCACTGGATTAACCCAAACCGCTGTCACACCGAGTTTTGAGATATAGTCAAGATGGTCGATAATTCCCTGGATGTCGCCGCCATGACGCGCGTCGGGGTCGTTGCGGTCAAATTTGCCGTTGTTCTTCGGGTTGCCGTCGGCGAATCGGTCGGGCATAATGAGATAGAGCACGTCGGAAGCGTCGAATCCTTGGGCGCGGTTGTCGGATTTGTTGCGGGCAAGCAATGGATATTTCATAGTTGTCTCGCCTCGTTTGTCGCTGAATGTAAGTGCAATGTCACCGACCGATGCGGCACGGTCGATAACGAGGGTGACAAACATGTAGTTCTTGCTGTCGAGTCGGCCGATTTCGGTGATTTTCACGTCAGAGCGGTCGATTTTCACGTCGCAGTCGCGGATGTCACGGCCTGTGACCATCAATTGCAGCGTGTCGTTGGCCATGCCTGTCCACCAGCAAGGCGGGTCGATGCGGTCGATTTTCGGTGCGGCGAAGGCTGTCGTTGCCGTCAAAAGCAGTATGGCTGAGATTATTCGTGTGGAAAGTCGGTGCATAAGAGGTTATTTGTTTGGTTTATAGCGGATAAGCCTGATGTAGTCTATTAGGGCGGTGTTCGTCTTGCCGTTCATGTTTTCGTTGTCGGGTGTGACGAAGTCGAGCGAAATGGTATTCTCTCCTTTATTGAGATTGACAATCAGTCGGTTGGAGAATCCCGTAGAAAGCCATTCGCCAAGTCCGCGTTGTGGCATTACGATAGTTCCGGCACGAGCGCCGTTGACGAAAAGCGTGCGGATTGCGCATTTGTTGTCAGTGTTTATCGGCCCGGAGCCGTTGGCGTAACGCACATCCACGGCAAACAGTCCGTCGCGGTGGGCTTTCAGTAGGAATTCGATGTGGGTGTTCTTGGTGCGGGTGGTTTCGACGAATCTGTCGGCCTTTTCTTTGTCTTCGATGAGCGAAGTGCCGGCTTCGGCAAACGCTTCAGCCTGAAGCAGATTGGCGACATCATAGCGTTCGACAGGCGCTGCGGAGAACCCCTTGACGCCGGTGGCCTCGTTGACGGGGACAATCATCGCCGTGAGCAGACTTCCGTCGATGGCGCGGTCAATGTCAATGGTCGAAACAGTGGTGCG
>JAFZPB010000127.1 GCA_017552595.1 Muribaculaceae bacterium | reverse complement strand
GGCGAAGGCAACGATTCTATTCGAAACTACGGCTCGGATGTCACAATGAACGGCGGCGAGGGCGACGACACCATTTCAAACGAATACAATTACTATTATGATGAAAATGACGAACGGCAAACATTATCCGGGAACAATTCCACGATAAATGCGGGCACAGGCGACGATTCGATTTACAACTCGTGGCAATCTAAAAATGTCACGTTCATTTACAATGACGGCGACGGCTCCGATACAATCAACGGTTTTAACGGAGATTCCACGCTGAAAATCGGCAACGGCACGGGCACTTACTCAACACAGATGAGCGGATCCGATATAATCGTCAATGTTGGCAACGGCTCCATACTGTTGGAAGAAGCCGCAAGTAATTTAAGTACATTGCACATAAATAACGATGCAATAGAAATTGACTACCAACCCGAAACCGATACCGACGCCGACAGTGACAGTGACACCGATTCCGATTCTGACGTTGACATTGAGTATTCCGTTAAAGCGTATACAGCAAGTGACGACGAAATTAAAAATACCGACATCGAGGTTATTATAGAAGCACTGGCAGGCAACGATAACATTGTCAATTTCGCTCCCTACGTAAAAATCGACGCGGGAATAGGAAGAGATTATGTCAGTAATCTTGGTGATAATGTTTCAATCGCAGGCGGAGACGGCAACGATACCATTTCAACCGGCGAGTATTATGACGAGGATGCAGGTTATTATTACTCTGAAGGTGGCAATAAAGTAACTGTCGACGGCGGCGCAGGTAACGATTACATTTCCGCAGACGGCTACGGGAACGTTAAAAAGGTTACGCTTCGCGGCGGCGATGGAGCAGATACCATTGAGATTGCTTCTTCAAATTACACAAAATCTTTAATCGACGGCGGTGCGGACGACGATTCAATTAGAAGTAGCACTTCAGATTCCACAATTAACGGAGGTGACGGCGAAGACACCATTGACAGCAACGGAGACAAAGTTACACTCGACGCCGGCAAAGGTGATGATTCCATTGACAGCTACGGCAATAACGTTTCTATCGACGGCGGTGCGGGTAATGATTCTATTGAATCGGGCGGCTCTAATGTGACAATCGACGCAGGCAAAGGCAACGATGAAATTTACAGCTATGGCTCTAAGGTCACAATCAACGCCGGCGAAGGTAACGATGAAATTTACTTCCGTTCCGATACGAAAGATAATTTAATTGTCTACAATGCGGGAGACGGTAACGATATTATCGAAGGATTTAATGCGACTTCTACACTCAGCATAACAGGTGACACCTACTCGACTCAAATAAGCGGTAATGATTTCCTCGTCACTGTCGGCGAAAACACCGTCACTCTTAAAAATGTCTTGCTGAAAACCGAAGTGATTAATATCAATGATGAAAATATTCCGCTCGAAGTAAAAAATATCGAATTGACCGATGGCGACGATACAGTTGATGTCGGCATAAGCTCCATTGTAGTAGACGCGGGCGCGGGTAACGATTACATTGAAAACAGCGGCAACGGCGTTGAGATTTACGGCAGAGACGGCAATGATATAATTTCCAACAGCGGCTCCACAGTAACAATCGACGCAGGCGACGGCAACAATTACATTTACAACAACGGCAAAAATGTTTTAATCGAAAGCTACGATGGAAATGATGAAATTAATAACAGCGGCGATAACATCACAATAGACAGTGGCGAAGGCGACGACTCCATTGACAACATCGGCTCCAATGTCACAATCACTGCAGGCGACGGTTCAGACACTATTGAAAACAGCAGATGGGGCGATGCCGACAATGTTTCAATCGACGCGGGCGCAGGTGACGATTCTGTTTACAGTCGAGGATTTACCAATGTAACAATCGACGCGGGCGACGGAAAAGATACCGTTGAGCTTGATTATTATGAAAGCGATAAAATCTCAGTCAATGGTGGCGCGGGCGACGATTCGATTTATAAT
>JAFZPB010000126.1 GCA_017552595.1 Muribaculaceae bacterium | reverse complement strand
GTGGCACATCAGAAAATCTTGTAGGCAAGGCGCAACTGTATCATTGGATAGGCGCTGAACCATGAGATAAAGTGCGTAATACCCGATTCCTTTGACGTTGATTTGATTACCTTACCGTTGTTTAGCACAAATTCCGGTGAGCCCCAGAACATTAGACCTGCATCAAGGGCGACGCTCAAGCGGTGGTAGCGTGCCATGCTTTGTCCAAAGCCGATTCCAAGATATGGCTTCACTGCCGTTGTCTTCATCTTCACGTCGATATTGTAGTTCTCATCGGCAGTGAATACGTAGTCGCCAAACTTGAGTCCCACTGGCGGATAGTTGGTGTGGAACAGATTGTTATAGTCTTGTACCTTTTGATTGGCATCGTAGAGCGCCTCAAGCGAACCCTCGTTGGTGTTGCGGAAGTGAAGAAAGGTGCGGTTGCCGGCAAAAAGCCCTGCGGCAAAATAGAACGGCGTCGGGAAGGGGTGTACTTCAGCCATGACAAAGGCGTTCCAAAAGCGCGGCTTGATAGCAAGTTCCACCTTGTCAATCATCTGTGCCCGCCTGACGGCGTCGTCTTCGACGAGTTGCGTCTGCGTGATTTCGCTTGCTGTGTTGATGGCCTTAAACTTGATGTCGCCCACGGCATTGCCCACAATGCCGGCACGCAAGGTGACGAGGCGATGCACGGGGACCGCCACATCGATACCGGGGCCGCCCAAACCCAACTGGGCACCTACGGCGAGGTGATTCAACATGCCGTTCTCGCTGTAAAGATCTTTGTTTTTATTCTCCTGTGCACTTGTGGCAGGCGTTAAGAGCGTTATTGTAGCAGCCACCATTGCCACACTGCAAAACTGTGATATATAAAGTCTAAACTGTTTCATAACGATTCCAAAGCATGTTGATTATTTAAAAAATTTCTTATTCGTCATTATAAGCAGGTTGGTCAACGATTGACTGCGCGGATAGAAGCCATAGAGGTAATCGCTGGTGTAGGGAGTGCCGCCGTTGATGATACAACTCACGTAGTCGTGACACGACATGTCCATTGGCATAATACCCAAAGTGCCCTCGTTGGAAAGTATGTTTTCGATTACCTTGGGGTGCAGGTTAGAGGCGTTGGTGATATATCCTCGTGCCGAAACCTCGGTATAAGCCGAACAGTGGTTCACAATCCAGATGTTTTCGTCGCTTGCGGTAGCCTCGCGAGCGCTCTTCATCATATCGAGCACGGTGGCAATCTTGGTTGCCATTCGCTTCTCGCTCGTTGTCTTATAGTAGTCCTGCTTATAGAGCGTGGCTTTGATGCTCGGGTCCTCCATGTTGTAGATGGCACAATTGCGCTGCTGGTCGGGGTGAACTTCTTCATCGACGTCGGGGTCCTCGTCGGGCCAATCACAATAGGCGACGGGATAGTGGAAGGCGGGGTTGTAAGGACGCAAGTCGTAGCGACTGAGCCACAAAATCTTGCCACGCATCTCGCCAACGGTGATGTCGGGACGCCAACTCTCGACAAACAGTCCTTTGAATTTGGCCTTTGAGAGCACCTTGTCGAGCAAGAGAGTCCAGTTTTGCTGGCTCTCCATGCCATTGTCGGCTTGAATTTTCACGATGAAGAACTCTGAGGGGTGTGAACGGAGGTACTTTTGCATCCAGTCGATAGATTCCTCGAACGACACATTCACCTCGGTGAAACCATGCGCAAGGCGTAGGATTTGTCTGTCTTCCGACATCTCTGCGAGGGTGTCAATAGCCACCACAGGGCGGAAGTCGAAGAAGCGAATACCACTTGACATCTGTTCTTCAAAAGTCGAAACTTGGCTGATTGCCATGATGTTGGAGAAGTACTTGACAACCGGAGTGTAGAAACCCATACCCGTCATACTGTCGTGGGTGCCGGGAATGCTGAGTTTGCACACTTTCACGTCGTCACGCACAAGCGACAGCCAGTCGGTAGGCGGCGTGGAAAGTTCATAGGGATACTGGATTTGGTCCTGATACCCTTCGGAGAAGATGTAAGGCACATCGAGCGAATTCTCGTCATAGTAAGGCAGGCCGTTATCTTCGTCACAACTGCTCAACATAGAGACGCCGAACAATGCGAGGGTCAAGAAAACGGATTGACTCCATTTTGTTTGTTTGAATTTGATTTTCATCGGCTTTAGAAACTAAATTTTAATTGGTATTTTATTTTAATTATATGCAATAAATAGAGTGTCGGCAAAAGCAAACGCTTTATGTCGCATTATTGGCTTTGTTCATTTTCGTTCAAATTGTCGGTAAATGTCTGCGTCATCTGTCGGTTGCTCTTCTCTAAATGGGGCGAAAAGAAGATATAGAGCGCAACGGCAACCACAGCGAAAATGCCGAGCAGGCCACTCCTCGGGAGGGTATGACCGACGATGTAACTAATGAAGGCGGCCGCTATGGCTAAGCGAAGCAGTCCTAAAGCCGTCAGTTTCACTCGCATACCGGCACCACTTGCCCAAAGTTTGTCGACGTCTTCGCCGCTTCCGCCCTGTCGCATCAGGCCCCAGAGGAATGGGGCGATAATGACAATGGTAAGTACAGCCGTGACGATTCCCGCCCAAGGCGAAGGCAACAAACCGGCAATCAACGGTTCGCCGTAGTAGAACATAAGTGCTATCAAAGCCAGAGATAACACGCTGTATATAAGTATGACAAAAATATACTTCTTGACACCGGAGCGCCAGAGCCGACGTATTTCGTTGGTCTCGCGCTCTTTCACTTCTTCGGTAGTGTTGCGCTCCATCTTCGCCTGCCACCGCTTAGGCAGGATGCGAGCCACCGCTTTGTAAGCCGGCTCCGCCAGCCGTATCATATAAGGTGTGGTGAAGGTGGTGAAGACTGACACGGCCACGACAATGGGATAGAGAAAGTCGCTGGTGACGTGCAACGACGTTCCCAGAGTGGCGAGGATGAAAGCGAACTCGCCAATCTGCGTCAGCGAAAATGAACACTGCATTGCGGTCTTCAAAGACTGACCAGAAATGAGGAAAGCGCCTGTACTGAAGATGGTTTGGCCCAGCATGATGGCGGCGATAATGCAAAGGATTGGCACGATATATTCGACGATGAGCGCCATATTCACCATCATACCGACCGACACGAAGAAGATAGCGCCAAAAAGGTTTTTGACCGGGCTGACCAAGCGCTCAATCTTTTTCGCCTCGACAGTTTCCGACAGAATGCTGCCCATAACGAAAGCACCGAAAGCGGCGGAGAAACCCACTGCGGAGGCAAACACCACCATACCGAAGCAAAGGGCAAGAGCCGTAATAAGCAAAGTCTCTTCGTTCATCAACGGCTTTAACTTTCTCAAGAATAGAGGGATGAGGTAGATGCCCACAACAAACCATAGGACGAGGAAGAATCCCAATTGAAGGATAGACGTTAGCATCTGTGTGCCTTCAAACTCCTTGCTGACCGCCAAAGTCGAGAGCATTACCATCAGCACGATGGCAAGAATGTCCTCAATAATGAGCACACTCAAAACGAGGCCGGCAAAACGCTTTTGCCGCAGCCCCATGTCATCGAAAGCCTTGAAAATAATAGTGGTTGATGACATTGCCAACATGCCACCCAAGTAGATACAGTCCATGTCGCTCCATCCGAAAAGATGGCCTGTAAGTGAGCCGACATACATCATGCCAAGGATAATGGCGATGGCTGCGATAATCGGTGCCGCACCCATCTTCAGGATTTTCTTGAACGAGAATTCCAAGCCAAGTGCGAACAGCAGGAAGATGACGCCTATTTCACTCCAAAGATGAATGCCGTTCATGTCGGTAACACTGGGCATATAGGGCATGTTCGGCGATGCCAAAAAACCCGCCACGATATATCCTAACACAATAGGTTGCTTGAGGCTTTTGAAAAGCAGCGTCATTACGCCGGCACAAATCAGGATTAGCGCAAGGTCGGCTATTAGGGGTTCTAGGTTTGACATAATACTCTTGTAATTAAAAATTGATTATGAGCGTTTTGTCTTTGATTTTGAATTTTTCGCTTCAGTGATGAAACATGCGACGAGTCCGTAAGTGATAGTGGGACGAATCCAGATTTCAGTGAGCATATAATCGGTGTATTCGTTTTTTGGCTCAAGATTGATGTCGATGTTATAGAGCAAAGCAATTATAATATCGATGATGCAGATGACCCACATGTTGTTCTTTGTATAAGTCTTCCAGTTCTTACGTGCATAGAAGTATGTAAGAGTGCATAGAAGCAACACTGAGAGAGTTAGGCAAGAAAGTTGTATGGCATAATAGGCCAACGTCGGGTGAAAGAGGATGTCGCGCAACAACACGGTCATACCCACCGAAATTGAACACCAGTAGTTGAATTGGTGGGTAGTGATATGGAAGTCGAAAAAGTACATCCAAATCATCACCAGACAGGCGATATAAAACAAGTTGAGAACTAATTCTGGCCATGTCTCTTTCAGTCCGAAATGGGCAACTCCATATAGCATGACACCGACCGAAAGCATGCCGGCCACGGCAGTAATGACAATGTCGAAAACTTTCGCTTTCTTTTTAAATCTGGTCATATATTGTTATTGATTTTTTAAAATATTTACAAAGGTAAGCATAATATACTTTATAACAAAATCTTCATCATTTTACTTATGTTCTTTCGCTTTCTTGGCGAATTCAAAAAGGGCTAACGGCAGATGGCAATATCCGTCGGGATTTTTGTCGAGATAATCCTGATGATACTCTTCCGCCCTATAAAAGTTCTGCAACGGCAGTTTTTCCACCGCCAAAGGTCGCGAATAGGCGCTTTGTTCATCTGCATATACCTTATCAATAATATGCAAATCTGTCGAATCGGTGTAGTATATACCTGTTCGATAACGAGTTCCCTCATCGTGGCCCTGTTTATTGAGGCTTGTCGGGTCGATGGCTTTGAAGAACATACGCAACAGGAATTCAAGACTGACGACGGCAGGATTGTAGCGCACACGGACAGTCTCGGCAAAACCAGTTTCATCGGTATAAACCTCCTCGTAGGAGGGATTCTCAGTGTGGCCGTTGGCAAATCCCACTTCCGTTTCCACCACGCCTTCAATCAGTTTGAAGAAATGCTCCGTACCCCAAAAGCAACCACCGGCAAAGTAAATTTCCTTAATGATATTTTCGACCATAACTATATGATTTTCTGGTATGCTAAGCGTTCGTCGCCCGATCCGAGGTAGATTATTCCGCAATAGGCAAACCTGTATTTCTCGATGTTGTGCTGCATTATGCGGTTGTCGCGATGGGTGTCGATGCGGATATTTGTGTCATTTTCAAAGCAGAAATCCATAACGCACTTGAAGATGCCATGAACGTCGGGCAAACTTGCGATACGATGCACAACGTGATATGGACGGACGTCATTGAGCCATTCGCCGTCATAAATCTTAGCGTAAGTTGGTTCGGGCGACGGCAAAAACGCGAAGTAGGCCACAATCCGCCCATTTTCTTCAATGACGTACCCTCCGTCCTTTTCAATGTCGGACTGCACCACATCCAACGAGGGATAATCGCCCGCCCATTGACAGGCGTTGCCCGATTGCCGCATAATGTCTTTAGCCGCCGAAAAAACCGCCATGATTTCCTCAGCGTCGTCAGGCAAAGCCGTTCTGCGTATTATCCGCTCTTTCTCCGACATTTTCAAATCTTTTCTTAGGCAAATTTACAAATATTCCACAACTGGACCTACTTGTTTGATAATTATTTGTAATTTTGTTTTGGATACAAGAAAACGTTCACAAAAATTTTTAATTACACTAAATACTATTTTATTATGGCAAATGAATTAAAAGAACAAATTGATAAATTTTATCAATCAAACGAAAAACTTGAAAATCGCATGAAAGAACTTGCTAAAACGTTCCTTTATGGCGGTTATATCAATGTGAGGGACCAATATCATATTTATATACGGACGGTGGAATTCTACTATCATGAGGAAGGTGGGGAGATAACAGACCCTATTATGTATCATCGCAATAACAATGCTATAGCGGGAGAAATACCATACTTTAAACAATTGTCTTTCAATGCTCATGAAACAGGCGTTGACATAACCTTTGAAAACGAGAAAAAAGAGATTAGAGCATCTGTTTTAATTAGAGATTATGAGGTATTTGATGCGACGGCGAAAAAATTATTAGTATGGAGAGATGGAAAATTCCAACATTATGTTAGTGGACAGAAATACAACACCCAAAGTATGTATTTAAAGAAAATCCTCACCGGTTTTGCTTCTGAAGGGGTGCCTGATATCAAGTGGGAAGATACTCATTTTAAAAAAGAAGAAATAGCAGAAGACTTTATTAAACCCATAATGCGGAGAGGTGTCTATGAACGACACGACGATGAAAATTATAAACCACATAAAGAAGAAAAAGATACAAGGCTGTGGGGATTTCGAAGGGAAAAGGACATTGAATTAAAATAGTTTATCAAAACAATAATCGGCCTTGGAGAATTGCTGTTTATCAGGGAGTTCTGCGAGGTCTTATTTTTATATAAATAACTCTTTCGCGAAAACTTAACCAGTTTTAACAAAAAAAGTTGGGCGTTCTTCGAGAATGGCGAGTAACTTTGCAGTTGATAGGTGGATTAGTATTTTAGACCACTATCACTTAAAAATGCATAGATTTTCCAAACGACAACACATTGTATTCTTTACCGGAGCCGGCATCAGTGTCGAAAGCGGGCTGAACACCTTCAATAGAGAAGATAAAGAGTTTATTTATTTGGCAAGCACCGATGCGCTGTACAACGACACCCAACGATGCCTCGACTTCTTAAACAAACTGCGTAAACAGATGTCGGAAGCCGAACCAAACGAAGCACACCGCATGATTGCGGAATTGGAAAAGGATTATGAAGTGACGGTTATCACACAGAATGTCGACGACCTCCACGAGCGTGCCGGTTCTTCACATGTCATCCATATTCATGGCGAGTTCAGCAAGGTGTGCTCGATGGATGACCGAACAACATGCGTAAAGGAATACCCGATGGACGTTCCCATCAAAATTGGCGACAAAGCCGACGACGGTTCGCAGTTGTGGCCATATATTGTGATGTTCGGCGAAAATGTTGTTACGGATGCCGCCGAATATATTAGCCGTGCCGACATCTTCGTTGTTATCGGCACGTCGCTTAACGTCTATCCCGCAGCGGGTTTCATCAACTATGCCCACCCCGAAGTGCCGAAATTCGTCATCGACCCGGGCAATATGGAACAATGCACTCAATTAGGCTACACCCACTTAAAAACCACCGCCACCGAAGGAATGAAAATGCTTTTGGAGGCCTTAAAAAAACTTTAACTATGTTACACGACAAAGAAACCAATGTGGTCTATTTCTCCGAATGGTTGGCTAAAGACCACAAAAAATTTTATGAAGACCTCACAAACATACTTAACGAGCAGAAAATTGCTCATAGGCTTTTGCATCACACTAAAGATTATTGGGTACGCGATTTTATGCCCATTCAATTATCTCAAAATGATTTTCTTAAATATAAATATCAACCCTCCTATCTGTCATCACACATCACTGATTGCGAGAAGGCATGTGATGAAATTTCAATCAAATTTAGAAAAACGGATATAATAATTGACGGTGGCAACATGGTGCCATGTGGCGACTACATTATTATGACCGACAAGGTTTTCACTGAGAACGGTTATGATAAAGGAAATCTAAAATTCAGACAAAAATTAGAAACAGAATTAAAGCATCCTGTTATTATCATACCGTGGCATAAAAATTACGACGACATCTATGGTCACGCTGATGGCTTTGTCAAATGGTGTGGCGGCAATAAGGTTCTTATGTCAAATCATAGAGAAACAGACCCAAAAGAGGCCCAACAAATATGCGATGAATTAACAAAACATGGTTTTGAAGTTACGGAAATGTCGTACAAATTGGAGAATCCAACGCCAAAATACAATTGGGCTTACATCAATTTCCTTCAGGTAGGATGTCATATAATAATGCCGAAATTTGACATTGAAGAAGACGATATCGCTAAATGTTTTATACAAAAAGCCTTCCCAGATTGTGATATTCGTATGATTGAAATGAAATATTTTGCCGGCAAGGGCGGCGCACTACATTGCCTGTCGTGGAATATTAAAGTCTAAGGAATTAGCAAATAGTATAGCGAATCGATTATGAGAACTAAATCTAAACGATTATTGAAGAAGATGTTTTGGACGATAGGCATTGCGAGTGTTGTGTGCATTGCTCTCATACTGATTTGCAATGCCGTTATTGTGAACAACGCAAAGGGCAAGTTGTTCTCCGAAGTTGACAGTGTTTCTCCCGTCGAGTACGGTTTGTTGCTTGGGACATCACCGCAAACAAGAATCGGGAGAAAGTCGAATCAATTCTTCAATTATCGAATAGATGCGGCTACGCAACTGTATAAGGCGAAAAAGATTAAACGCATCCTCATCAGCGGCAGCGACAACAGTCTTGATGGCGTGAACGAGGTGGAGTGTATGAGGGATTCTCTCGTTGCCCACGGCGTGAATGCGAATGACATCGTTCTCGACGGCAAGGGTTATCGGACTCTTGATGCCGTGTGGCGGGCAGTCAAGACATATAACATAACCGACTTCGTAGTCATTTCGCAAAAATTCCACAACGAGCGGGCCATATACCTTGCCGAGCACCTCGACCTTGGTCCATGCAACGTAACGGGCTTTAATGCAAACGACGCCACAAACAATACGGCGATATTGACATATATCCGCGAATATTTTGCCAGAGTCAAGGTTTTTATTGATATTCTCACTGGCAAGAAACCTTCTGCAATCTACGATGAAGAAATAAAAGAGGCCGATTGCGCCAACAATATCGTCAGAAAAGACACGATGGGCCTGATTGCCCTTTATCCGCAATTTTCAAGAATAGACTTGGTGTGCGGCACTATGCCTCAACCCGACTCAGATGTCGTTCTGGTTGCCGAGGCTGCATATACGGGAAAACTATTGAATGAATTTAATCACTCGAATATTGCGGGCAACCACGTCGCCAACGGTGTATTCTACGATGGCTATCCATGCGACCGAAACACTGGAGCGTTCATCTATTATAATGACTCTTGGAAGTTCTGTTATCAAAATTTCTCTAAAGAGATGAAAGAGGCCGCGAATAATGGCGGTTGCGCTTTCGGTCAGGAAATGATTATCTACAATGGCAAATTTGTAGAGATTGCGCGTAAAGACAACGAGGAGCACATATTCCGTGCGTTATGCAATCATGACGGCAAATTATGCGTCATCGAATCGGACAGCAAAATCCGTTTCGGCGATTTCAAAAACAAGTTGCTTTCTTACGGCGTCGACGATGCCTTATACCTCGACATGGGACGCGGTTGGAACCATGCATGGTATCGTGACAACCGCAACAAAATCGTTGTACTTCATCCCAAAGCGCACGATTACTGCACTAATTGGATAACGTTCTATAAATAATGCTTAATGCACAATGCACAATTCATAATGCATAATTGACTTCGTACATATCCCAATGTCTTTAATCCTCATCTTCGTGATTGTTATTCAATCCATGCCCTATTTTTCATCTTTAATTTCTTTTTTCAAGACAAAGCATTCGTCACCTTCATACATCCAAATGGTATCCTTCGTTTCATTGATTCTAAGAGAATCAGGTTGTGGAAGAGAATCTCTATAAGCAACATTTTTTGGATGATATTTATCCCACACAATATTGCCGTAAGGATAACAATAGGTGTAATGTCCATAAATAACATCTGAAAAATGCCCCACAAATTCAGTGGAAGTTATACGACCAATCGCTAATGAGTCAGTTGAAAATTTTATGTCAATTGCCTCGCAGGAGTGATAATATCCAAAAAACTCCTCGCCCAAATAAGGGTCGAATCTTTTATCATGAATATGAATATCAAGACATGAACTAAACATTAACAAAACAAGTGCTAATGCCATGAAGAAAGTGGTTTTTTTCATAATTAAAATGACGTTTTTTCTCGTTGGTAATATAATCCTGTGTGTACAAAACTACCACACAATTATCAACGGAAAAAACGCCAAAAAAGTATCTATTAAAAGTTAAATTCAATCGACGACGTCGAGGTCGATGTCTTCTTCGTGAGTCAATGCGGAGGACTCGGCGAGCGACTGTTGTTGCGGTTGCTCTTCTTTGATACCGAGTGTTGAGCGCAGTTCTTCCACTTCCTGCTTGAGCGAGAAGACCATTTTGAACAAAAACTCACGTTCCGACTCGTACGACGGTCCACTCTTGACGGTAGTAGGCAGTGTTGAGCGTGTGTCGGCAGGAAGATACGCCGCAAGGATTTCCTTAGTAATTGTCTTGCCCGACTCGAAAATCGAGAGTTGGTCGATAATGTTTTTGAGTTGGCGGACATTGCCCGGCCAACGATATTTCATCAGTTCCCAACGGGCATCGGTGTCGAACGTGATTTCCTCCGTTCGATTCTTCTCGGCAAAATCAGCCGCGAATTTACGCGAAATCATGACAATGTCGTCGCCACGTTCGCAAAGCGGCGGGATGGTGATTGTGACAGTGGAAAGTCGATAGAAAAGGTCTTCGCGGAAGCGGCCTTCTTCGATGGCTTTCTGCATGTTGACGTTGGTCGCCGCGACGATTCGCACATTGGTTTTCTTGACATCGGAAGAGCCGACACGGATAAATTCGCCCGACTCAAGCACACGTAGCAACCGTGCTTGCGTTGACATGGGAAGTTCTGCCACTTCGTCAAGGAAAAGCGTGCCGCCGTCGGCCTCTTCAAAGTAGCCCTTGCGGTCTGAAATGGCACCAGTGAACGAGCCCTTTTCGTGGCCGAAAAGTTCGGAATCAATTGTGCCTTCGGGAATTGCGCCGCAGTTTACGGCGATATAGCGATTGTGGCGACGAGAACTATTTTCGTGAATCACTTTCGGAAAAAACTCTTTGCCCGTACCGCTTTCGCCGATAATCAGGACAGAGAGTTCGTGAGGCGCTACTTTCACAGCCCGTTCGAGGGCGAGATTCAGCGCTTGGTCGTTGCCGATAATGCCAAAACGGAGTTTGGCTTGGTTGATTTTTTGTTCAATAGATGGAGTTGGCATAGTTATATTGATTAAGATTTGTTTTCAGATTTTTTGCCGTATTGGTCGCGCAAGGCGTAGGTTTTCGATTTCAAGAAAGCACCGAGTTCTTCGGGAGTGGCAAATTTCGCAAGTTCTTCGGGCATAATAGGCTCGCCACAGGAAATGCGGAATTTATAACTCTTGCGGTTGAACACTTCGGCGGGAAGACGCAGTGTGCGGAGTTTCCAACTAATCATGCCGAGGAAGTTGAACCAGTTGGAGTTACGTCCGTGGAAGAAGATAGGAACTACGGGTACTTTCATTTTCTGAATCAGGCGGGTAACGACCGGTTGCCAATCGCGGTCCTCGATGCGGAGTTTTTTCGTAACCTTCGACACAGCGCCTGCGGGGAAAAATCCCATCGGTTCGCCCGACTTCACCTGACGAATTGTCTCAGTAATGCCGATTTTCGACTGACGTTGCTTTTCAGGGTCGTTGCTGGCAAGGGCATCGACGAAAATCATATTCGGATTCATGGCGGTGATGTGTTTAAGAATCATGTTCACCATGACCTTGAATTTAGGACGATGACGACCGACAAGGTCAATCAGCATAATTCCGTCGAGAGCGCCGAAAATATGGTTGCTGACGGTGATGAACGCCTGATTGGGGAATGCGTCGAGTACTTCCTCGTTGTCGACCTTTATATCGCAGCCAAGTGTGCCGAGAAGGCCTGTGCAGAACGGAACTCCGGGGGTGTCGAAATGAAGTGAGTGAATCCAATTGACCTTATCCATTGAGATAAGTTTGAAGATGCGATTCACCAATTTTGGCTTCCCTTTGAAGAAAGGCGCCATTTTCACGACATCGTCGTAGTCGAGCACCGTACGCTTTACGGGCTTTCCCTCAACCGTTTCGGTAGCAATATTGTCAGTTTGTTTTATTTCTTCCATTTAAAATCCGATTTGGAACGCAAAGATAGTGAAATTCCCCGAAATAGCCAAACTATACGTCATCGACGCGTTGTAGAGTAACGAAACGATAGGTCAAACCGCTTTTGGCGTCAGTTTCCGGTTGCGACGCTTCTGTGATTTCCCAATCGTTCGGGCTGAAGTTCGGAAAAAACGTGTCGGCATCGGCCGTTTCAGTCTCAACAATAGTGAGATACAGGCGGTCGGCGCGGGCGATTGTCTGACGGTAGATTTCGCCTCCGCCGATTACGAATGCCTCGTCGACGTCCTCAACCATGTCTATTGCGGCTTCAACCGACGAGGCTGTTTCGATGCCTGAGGCTGAATAGTCGGCAGAGCGTGTGACGACGATATTTCTGCGGCCAGGGAGAGCGCCTTTAGGGAACGACTCGAAGGTTTTGCGGCCCATAATGATGGGATGTCCCATCGTTATGGCTTTGAAACGGCGAAGGTCGTCGCTGATGTGGAACAAAAGTTGGCCTTTTCGCCCGATGGCACCGAGACGGTCGATAGCGACAATTATTGAGAGGAACATGATGGGAAATTAGGATTTAGGATTTGCTAACGGATTATTGTGCATTATGAATTATACATTGACTAAACACTTACAACGCCTTTGATGTGGGGATGCGGGTCGTAGCCTTCGAGAGTAAAGTCTTCATAATGGAAACCGAAAATGTCGTCAACTGCGGGGTTGATAATCATTCGGGGGAGCGGACGCGGTTCGCGTGTGAGTTGCAGACGTGCCTGTTCAAGATGGTTGTTGTAGATATGGGCATCGCCAAGAGTGTGGATAAACTCGCCGGCTTTTAAGCCCGTCACTTGAGCCATCATCTGCAGTAAAAGGGCGTAGGAAGCGATATTAAACGGTACACCGAGGAAAATGTCGGCCGAGCGCTGGTATAGTTGTAGGCTAAGACGACCGTCGGCAACGTAGAATTGGAACATCGCATGGCACGGTGGCAAATGCATGTTCGGAATATCCGCCACATTCCACGCGCTGACGATGATTCTGCGCGAATCGGGATTGTTGCGGATGGCATTGACTGCATCGGAGATTTGGTCGATACTGCCGCCGTTGTAGTCGGGCCATGAGCGCCATTGATAGCCGTAGATATGCCCAAGGTCGCCGTTTTCATCAGCCCATTCGTTCCATATTCTGACGCCGTTTTCCTGAAGATACGCCACATTCGTGTCGCCCTTTAGGAACCACAGCAATTCATGGATAATCGATTTGAGATGGAGTTTCTTAGTCGTCAGAAGCGGGAAACCGTCGGCGAGGTCGAAACGCATCTGATGGCCGAAGACAGAGCGTGTGCCGGTGCCGGTGCGGTCGGTTTTATCCGCTCCCGTTTCCATCACACGTCGCATCAAGTCGAGATATTGTTTCATATTTTGTTCGTTATTATTGTTTCATTATAGGATTCACAACTATTGCGTCGACAGGGCAAATATACTCGCAAGCACCGCAACCGATGCAAAGGGCGGCATTGAGCGAGGGGCGTTCGTCGTCGCCGTTTTCTTCCATAACGATTGCGCCCGTTGGGCATCGACGAGAACAAACCCCGCAACTCACACCGTTCGCAACTGAAATGCAACGGCTGACGGCTATTTCAGCCTTGCCGATGGGCGATTGTCGCTTTTCGTCGTGTGTTAGCGGCACTAATGCGCCCGTAGGGCAAACTTGCGTGCATCGGTTACACACCACACGGCAATACGAATCGTCAAAAGTCAAGGTCGGTTTCATCGCATTGGCAACTCCGTATTCATCGGTTGAAGCACGCAGAACGCCTGTCGGGCACGCTTCCACGCAGATGCCGCAGGCAGTGCAGCGGCGAAGAAAATCAGCACGTGCACCCGGAGGGAGAATCGGGCCTTCGTGAATAACGGCAGCCTCTTCGGCGACTGCTTCAGCACCCTTCACACAAGATGTGAGCCTTGTGAGCAAGGCTCCAGCACCAATCACGGCTCCCACTTTGAGAATCCGTCGGCGGCCATTGTCGATTGATTCGTCGCGAGTGTCAGTCATCAGTGCAAAGGCGGTCGCGCAGCGACTCTGTTAGTTCGGTTATTCGCTCCATTTGTCGGGCAATGAATATGTTTTGCGGGCATTTGCCGGCGCAGTGATAGCATGTGATGCATCTGTGGGCTTGAGAGGCATCGGGAATCGTAGAGTCATATTCCGAAAGGAATCGGCGAGTCTCGGAGCGAGTTGACGTTTCCGAAGGAATAATGCCTTTCTCAAGAGCCGCGTTGTAGAAAACGAAAACACCCGGAATGTCCACGCCGAAGTCGCAGGGCATACAGTGTCCGCAGTTGATGCAGTTTATGCGGCTGCCAAGGTCGGCAACCACGCCCGTCGCTTTGTCGGCCCCCTTCTTGCCGTCGGATTTATCGTCGCCGCACGACGATACGACAGCACTGCCGAAAGTGGCGGCTGCACCGGCGGCAATCATTCTGCCCAACCATTCACGGCGGCTTAAACGGGATGTTCTTTTCACATCACAAATATACTAAACATTTTTGAATTATGCCCCGTTTTATCCAAATTTGCTATTATAAGGATACCCCGTCCGCTGTTTACTCCTTGCTTATTTTTAGACCTGCACGGAGGAATTTCAACGTCGATTTGGTAAGGTCGGCCTCGGCCCTACGTTGGTTGCAGATGAAATGGAACCGCAAAAACTTTCCACGTAGAAATTTCTTTTTCACCACGCAATCAATATTTGTCGGAGCGCCGAGCCTCTCGGCTCCAGTAACCATTCTTGCGGGGAAGCCAGTGACTGTGTCCACATCCTTGTCCATGAACGCGAGAAGAAAATCAAGTGTGGCGAGGGCTTCCTCTTTGGTGGAACCGAGGCAAAGGCACGCTTCGGTGATAACGTCGAATTCACTGACACCCAGCACTTCGATGCCGAGTGTTTCAAACACACGGAAAACACGGCCAAGTCCAAGATAGTAGCCGAATGTGCCGTCAGCATCCTTATATGTGAATACTTCAAATTCGTTGTCATCGTCGTCATCGGAAACTATCTCCATTCTTATTCCTGAGGGAATATCCTTAGCAGAAGCCGAAATGCTTGAGAAGGAAATAAGGAAAATGGCCAACGATGCCCAAATCAAAATCTTTTTCATTGCATTTTCAATTGTTGTTGTGAATAATCTGAAACAAATGTTATAATCTTTTCACAAAGTTACTAAACATTTTTGATTTTACGGATTTCTTGCTAACTTTGTGAGTGTATTTATATTTTTCCTTGACAATGAAGAAAATATTTTTAGCAATATTAGCGGTCGTGCTTGCAGTGACTACTATGTCGGCACAGTCGCCACTTGCAGGAGACTGGTCGGGCACGCTCAACGTTATGGGCCAGAAACTTACGCTTGTGTTTCATATCTCACAGGACGCGTCAGGCAATTGGAAAGCCGACATGGATGTGCCCGAGCAGGGCGCAAAAGGTGTTCCCGCCACAGTCAGTTCGGTCGACGAATCGTCGATTGTAGTGGATGTGCCGGCAATCGGAGCAAAATATTCCGGCAAACTCTCCGCCGGCGCACTGAAAGGTGATTTCAATCAAATGGGTATGAAATTCCCGCTCGTGTTGACAAAAGCGGCGGTGAAGGCTGCAAACCGGCCGCAAAATCCTGTGCCGCCGTTCCCCTACACCACTCGAGAAGTGACGTTTGTCAACGAAAAGGCAGGCGCAACGCTTGCCGGGACGTTGACCTACCCGATAGGATACGAGGCAGGCAAGACCCCAGTGGCAATAATGGTCACTGGTAGCGGAGCGCAAAACCGCGACGAGGAAATTTTCGACCACAAGCCTTTTGCCGTAATCGCCGACTATCTTGCACGCCATGGAATCGCCACACTCCGTTATGACGACCGCGGCACAGGAGCGTCGAAAGGCGGCACTGACGTGGAGGCGACAACAGTCGATTTGGCCGATGATGCCGCAGCAGGCATTGATTTTCTTCGAAAGTCGGGTGAGTTCGGCAAAGTCGGCATCATCGGACACAGCGAAGGAGGTTTGATTTCGTTCATTCTCGGTGCGAGCAATAAGGTTGATTTCATCGTTTCGCTCGCAGGACCTGCGACAAAAGGCGAAACGGTGCTGATTTCGCAGTTCCGCCAAAAAATCAAATTAAGCCCGATGGCGGCCATGGTTCCCGACCTCGACGCAGCGGCGAAAATGACCTTCGACAAACTTGTTGAAAGCAACAAATCAGAATGGATGAAAGCCTTTATAGAATTTGACCCGACTCCCTATATCCAAGCCACGAAATGCCCCGTTTTGGCGTTGAACGGAAGTCTTGACAGTCAAGTGTTGGCTTCAGTAAACGTGCAGCCGATGATGGAAGCCCTCAAAGAGAACAAAAACGCAAAAGTCGTTGAGATAGAAGGGCTCAACCATTTATTCCAACATTGCACTACCGGCGCCGGCGAAGAATATTACACAATAGAGGAGACCATTGCCCCCGAAGTGCTGACACTCATCGCCGATTTTATCAACAACATCAAATAACATCAAAACACGAACATCATGAAACGAGGAAAGAAAGTATGCGAAACGTTGAAGGCAATCCGTAGCGAAATAGCCGTAGCCAACGAAATCGACTACAAGCCGATTGAATGTCATCACGAAGGCGACTGCGCCGGCACTTGTCCCGCATGCGAGAGTGAAGTGCGTTGGCTTGAAAGCATGCTCCGCAAGCGTCAAGTGTTGGGCAAAGCCGTGACCATTGCCGGAATGTCGGTGGCAATGGGTGCCGCCGTGGCGTCGTGCAATCTGGTGCAACCCAATGGCTATCTCGAGAATCCCAACGACAGTGTGATAGGAGACACCGTCGTTACCGATTCCCACAATATCGACGCATCTCAAACAGGCAAATACATAATCAACCCGCCGGAAGAAAAGCCTTCGGAAGGGGAAAAAGACAACATTGACAACAATCAATAATAACGCAAAATATATATCATGAAACGCGGAAAAGAAGTTTGCAAAACACTGAAGGCTATCCGCAGCGAACTTGCCGCTGCCAACGAAATTGACTACAAGCCGATTGAATGTCACCACGAAGGCGACTGCGCCGGGACTTGTCCCGCATGCGAGAGTGAAGTGCGGTGGCTTGAAAGCATGCTCCGCCGCCGTCAGGCATTAGGGAAGGCCGTGACGCTTGCGGGGCTGACTGTGGCGATGGGCGCACTATCGTCGTGTAATTTTGACCGCGGCATGACAACGGATGCCGGCTATCTTGAACTTGAGGACTCCTGCGCTACCGACACATGCGCCGCTAGCATTGAGGCCGCAAGCATACAAGAGACCGATTCCGACAAGGTGATGGCCATCGGCGAATTTGTCGCTCCCGAAGAAGAGCAGGCAGAAGATAACGGAGAAAATCACCCAAACAAATAGGATGTCGGCAGAACTCACCGCTCCGATAATGGGCATTAACCGCCACCGACTGACCACAGACGGCGTCGGTGTCACATCGCTCGTGGCGTTTCACGGATGCCCTTTGCGGTGTAAATACTGCTTTAACAACCAATGTCACGACCCGAACTTCAAGGTCAAATTTGTCACTCCGAAACAACTTGTTGAGCAACTGGCAATTGACAACCTCTATTTTCTTGCAACCGGCGGCGGCGTGTGTTTCGGAGGTGGCGAACCGCTATTGTATTCAGAATTTATCGACGAGTTTTGTCGGGTTAAGCCACAACAATGGAAAGTGACAATCGAAACGTCGTTGGCAGTGCCTCGAGCGAATATTGAACTCGTAGTACCACATATCGACCAATATCTGATAGACGTGAAGGACTGCAATCCCGACATATATCAACGCTATACAGGCCGCGACAACGCCCAAATGATTGAAAATTTGCGGTGGTTACTAAGTCAGGAAGGCATGGCAGAAAAAATCATCATGCGTCTGCCGCTTATCCCCGACTTCAACACACCCGACGACCGTCAACGTAGCCGCGCCCTACTCACAGAAATGGGCGCAATCCACTTCGACGAATTCAACTACAAAACCCACATCAATGCATAATTAGCATTGGTGACTAGATATAAAGCAGGCAACACAAACAACATTAATCAAGTTGTTTGTGTTGTCAAGAGTTATTATTGTTGTTTGATAAACCGACGGGTTATCTGAAGATATATGTTGCTCCGATGAGACCTGTAATGCCGGGGGCGGGAACACCGAAGATGATATCCCAATGGCGATTCATTAGGTTTTCAACGGTGGCGTGGAAACGCAGGTTGTCGTTGAAACGATAAGCGCCAAAGATGCCAAGCGAGTTAATGGTTCCGAGCGACTCCTTATAAGTGCCGGCCGACGTGACAATATAACTGCCGCGCGACGTACGCAGGTCGTATTTAAGGCCGACAGTGAGCGGGTCAATGGGCCGGACAGCAACCGACGCAGCCACAACGTGATGAGCATGGTCGAGCCAGGGATAATAGCCTTTGTCAAGTCCTTGGGGAGTCATCTGATAAGTGGCGTTGAAATCGACGAGATTGCGGAACTTATACGCGACAGAAGCACCCAAACGATAACCTTTCATGTCCACTACCTGATAGCGCGAAATTCCGATAGGATAAATCTTCGGAATGTCGTTGATATTGTCGTAAACGGCAAAATAATCGGCATCGGGGGTTATGACATCGTTGGCGATAGTATAGCCTCCGAACAGGCTGAGCGAGGCTCCGCAGAACGGGCCGAAGTTAACCGACAATAAAGCGTCAAGGGGTGAATGACCGCTACCATAAAACTCGTTAGGCGATGCATAAATATCAATAGGAAGTAAGCGGTCGAAGGAGTTGACTATCTCACCGCCGCCGATATGTGCGTTCACGCCAAGCCAGTCAAACACGCGATACCCAAGGTTAACATCGGGGGCGAAATAAACTTTAGTTTTCGGCGAGAAAGCGGCCTTAAATTCGAAGCCGATGTGGGCTGTGGCTTTCCCTTTCGAATACTCAAGAAATGGGTTGAGGATTATTTTCGTGCGGTTGTGCTCGGTAATTTCCGAGTATTTACCGATTTCGTTTTCGTCATATACGTCGCCAGTGTAACGTGTCAAAGAGGCTTGAAAATCAAGTCCGACTTTGGCATATTCGTCGATGTTCGCTCCTAATCCGCCGATAAGAGAGAACTTGTTTTCAGTAATCGGCTTGGCATCGTCGCCAAGCACGGGAACCGGCTTGGAAAAGAACACCCCGTTATATTTAAAGCGTGCATTATAAGAGAAAGGACGTGTTTCGTTGGCGAGCGACCTCACACCGATGTTTGCCAATACTTGTCGGGAATTTTGGTCGTCAACTTTGCCCAAAGTGGGATAATTGAACGTGTCGAATGTGCCGTTTGCGTTAGCAAAGAGTTCAAGACGCGGGTTGATTAGATGCGAACCGCCCACGAAAACAGTAGCATGATGGCGCTTGACGGTCAATTCTTGGCTATACATGGCTTCACGGTCGTATTTCGTGCCGTTGTAGTTCATCCACGCGTTGAGTTTCGACTTGCCATTGTCGATAAACTGATATCCTGCGGCGAGATTGGCGTTCAACAGCGGGAAATAGCCTGCAGTGACATATCCGCGTGCCGGACCGTCGAGAAGGTGATTGGCATATGTTGCGGCATCAAGCAGAGCGATTGAGTTCGAAAACTTCGCCATTGTCGAAGTCTCGCTGAAGGCGAGGTTCTTAGGCGTGATTTCGGGCAATGAAATGGCCGGGGTGATGCTTTGGCGGTTGACATCGCGTTGGGCGGTGACCACATCCTTGTCGAGAGTGATTTCCTTGTTAAGTTCGTCGGCGTTGACGAAAGCCGGCATTGAAACGAGCAAAGCCGCTGCGGCTACCGAGATGATATTTTTTGCTATTTGCATAGTCGTGAAAATTTCGTGTATGGAGTTAATAACTATGTCGTGGATTATCGTTTGTTTCCGAGTCGTTCGCTGATTGCGGCTGCAATATCTGGCTCTGAGCCCTGATAATTGTCGCGGATATTGCGTAGATATTCATCGGCTTCGAAATCGTTGCCTTTTTTGCGGAGCACGTCGGAAAGGACAATGCATGCGCGGGCAAGCCAATAGTCGTGGGGGGTGTTGGGAACGATTAACTTATTGGCCGCTTTTTCAGCCTGATTGTACGAACCGATGTTGTAGAGATGTTCGGCGTAAGCCACACCAGCGGCGGCACCGTAATAATCGTTTGTGTCGCGGGCAAGAAGTTGATATTCTGCCACGGCTTCCTCACGTTCGCCTTTCTTGTATAGGGCTTTTGCGCGGAGATAACGTATTTCGGAAAGTTTATCCGACGGAGTAGCCGACGATGCGAGAAGTTTGTCGGCAGTTGTCACCACATCATTGACCTTGCCGAGTTTGTCATCAAGACGAAGTGCTTCAAGGAGGGCGTTGTTAGCCATCGCAGGAGATTTCGACTTGGCAGCCAGTGTATTGTATGCGGTGAGTGCTTGGTTGAGGTCGCCTTTTTCCGTCAAAAGTTTGCCCTTCGTGGCGAGAGCGTCTTCACTGACGTCGGCATCGGGATATTCCTCGACGAGGCGATTTGCATAAGCCAATGCCTTTGCGTTATCACCACGAGCGGCGGCGTCTTTCATCAAGTAGTTGAGAGCCTTGTCGGTGCTATAACCTTTGTCGTATTGCTTGATGTAATCGGTGAGGCGTTGGGTATTGCCGTTAGAGATAAACGATTTTTCGGCAGCGTCGAAAGCGAGTTGTTCCATTTCCGATTTTTCAAGGCGTGGAGCGTTGGGCACGTCGTTAATAAATTCGGCGAGTTTGCCGAGTTGTCCGTCATCGGCATAAATGCGCTTCAGGTCGTCGACAGCCACCTTCGCCTCATCGCTCGTGGGATATTGGGTAACGACTTTCTTATAGTCTTCTATAGCGCGAGCCTTATCGCCAGAATTCTGGAGGGTGATGGCTCGTTGAAGGAGGGCGTTTCGACCTTGAGCGGTCGAAGCGTAGTCGGAGACGAGACGATTGTAGGTCTCGATGGCTTTGTCGTTGTTTTTAAGTGTCGAATAGCATTCCGCCTTCAGCAAAAGAGCGTCGGGAAGAAGCGCCGACGACGGATAGTCGCTGGAAAGTAGGTCTATAGTAGCGATGGCATCGGTCTGACGTGCCGTGTTGTCGTAAACGGTGGCTTTCTGAAGCAGTGAATAGTCGCCCTGCGACTTGTCGGCGGCAATGGCCTTATCGAAATATTTGAGCGCGTCGGCGAATTTGCGGTTTTGGCAAGTGCAGTCGCCAAGACGGTTATAGATATCGGCGTTTGTGGAAACGTCGAGGGCAGGAGTAGATTTCAACGCATTGTTGAAAGCGGCTGCCGCATCAGAATATTTGCCCAGTTTGAATTGCGAATAGCCGAGGTCGTAGTACGCCAACGTGCGGTTAGCGGTAGGTTTTCCCGAAAGATATTCGTTGAGCGATTTAGCGGCTTCGGCGTACTTGCCTTGACGATATTGGCAGTCGCCAATCCAAAGGTTACATTCGTTTTTCGTGCTTTCATCGCCTTGAGTTATGGCGCGAGCCTGAGTGAAACGACTAAGGGCTGACGTGATGTCGCCAGTCGCAACTTCGCGTGTGCCGAGGGTGAAAAGTACTCGCTGTTTGGCGGCAAGAATCTTGTCGGACGGGTCAGCGACACGATTGATTGAGCGGAGAGCGCTTTCGTAGTCATTGTCAATCATATAGCCAGTGATGATGTACTCTTCCACTTCACTGGCATAGGGAGAATCGGGGAAGTTCTGCAAAAAGTCCTCAAAAACGTTGACAGTCCCGCCGAAGGGAGCGCGTCCGCCGTCAAGTTGAGCCACTGCGTAGTTGTAGAACGCCGTACTTTGCACATTGCGGTCGAAATTCATGCGGTAGGCTTTCTCGAAAGCCATTACAGCCGCGTCTTTACGCCCGATTTTGAGGCACGACTGGCCAATGTGAAGGTATGCACTTTGGCCGATGGCATTTTGTTCGCCAACGACTTTGCCGAGATGGGCGATAGCCGAACCGTAGTCGCCCGAGCGGTATTCGCTGACACCGAGAATATATAGCGCCGACGGCTGTGGATTTTCTTCTTTGTCGGCATATTCGCGAAGGGCTTTGAGGGCGGCGGCTTCATTACCGAGGTGGTAGAACGATTCTCCGCGCAGACGGAGGATTTCGTTGCGGAATTCGGCTACTGAATTGTCATTAAGCAACGAAGCCGTTTCGCTTGTCACTTTTGAATAGTTGCCGTCAAGAAAATCAATTTGTGCCAAATAGTATCGGGCTTTCGATTTGAGTTCGGAATTGTTGTTGACCGATTCGAGGAGGTTACGTGCCTGCTTGTAGTCGTTACGCGTGTAAGCGATATAACCGCGATAGAATTTCGAGGCTTCGGCATACTCTTTCGAATTCGCCAACTGTTTGAACTTCGACTCTGCGAGGTCGGTTTCGCCAAGACGAAGAAGGCAAAAACCATCACGGAAAGTGAGATTGTCGGCATCTGCATCGTTGAGTTGTGACCTGCTGATGTCGGAATATAGTACGTGGGCGTCGGCATATTTGGCATTGTGGAAATAATAATCGGCAAGAGCCATCGTGGCATCAACATAGCGGACAGAGCCCTTGTTGTCGCTAATAAAACGCTTCATGGCCGCTGGAGCCGACTTGTCGTTAAGTTGGAGCAAGGCACGATAACGGAGATAATCGGCCTCAACTCTCTCCTCCGGGGTCAGCGTTGTCGACTTGAGGGCGTGGTCTATTTGGTCGATAACTCCTCGATAGTTGCCTTCAATCATCATCCGTTCGGCACGGTTGAAATATCCGGGATTGTTGGCGTTGTTTATTTGGGAAGTGGCCGCGGCGAAGACGAAAAGGGCGGCGGCGAGCGATGTTAAGACACGTTTCATGCTGAAATTGTTTCTGTTTTATCTAAATGGTGGTTTCTATAAATTAATAAAATGATAAGATGGGTTCTTGGCCGTTTTTGTTTCTTTTCGGCATCTGTTGCGCTAAGCCACTGCGACATAGACCTCTATGCCGCTTCTGCCTCATCTTCACATCTGCTTGAAAATAAATCAAAAACATCTCAAGTTAATTTATAGAGCCCACCTAAAGCACAAAGTTACTGAAAGCCGAGCGAAATACCAAATTTTTTCATTATTTCCTACGCGCGCAAAAAAAATTTAGGTAAAAGAAATGCCCGACGGATGTCGGGCATTTCGCTAATATGAAAACCAAATTCCTCTAAATGTTGATGTTATTCGACTTACATCAATTTAGCGTGTTGGGGATAGAGGAATCGCTTGATAGAACCTTTCGCTGTTTTCACGAACGGTTCGGCGCAAAGAACGATTTCGCGCAGTTGCTCGTATGAGCCGATTTTAGCATTAGTCTCTTCCATGTTTTTCAACATGATTTCCTTGACTTTTTCAAGGTCGAGACCCGATTTTTGCGCTTCGTCCAAATTGGGGACAACGAGCGCCTTCAAAACGCCTTC
>JAFZPB010000125.1 GCA_017552595.1 Muribaculaceae bacterium | reverse complement strand
TATGGGACTACTTCCGTCACCACTACTAAAGCCTCGTCGGATTCAAATAGGACAATTTACGAGAAAAAATATAATGTTTTAGAAAATGGGGAGCTAAACCTATGTAGATCGTTCTTAACCTTATATTCTTTTTTGTGTGCTAAACATTCAACCAATCAAGGAGTTGAGACCCGTTCGTATATCAACGAGTTTGATGAACCTGCATACGCCACAGACCGCAACATTCATTTTACCACAATTATTTCTAGTTGTGGTGACACTATAATGTGTGATGAATTTGGCAATATAATTACAGATGCGATCGATTTTGAGAAGAGTTTGCCAAAAGTATTTTGTATAAAAGTTACCGATAGGGGAAAAGCATCTCGTCTTGGAATAAAGAATGGAGATGTTATTGTCGCCTATGGAGATTGGACCTCATCAGCAGATTTGAATAATGTTTATTATCGCTTCTATTTTGAAACCATCCTCAAATCAGAACAGGCTAAAACTATCACATTATTGCGTCATGACATCTCCTCAAATGAGAAAAGGAGCCTCATCGTTAAAGTGGAGTTGCCCGAAGGCGAGCCATCGGATTTTGGATTCGAACCATTAGTTATAGCTTATACCCAAAAGGAAAAACAGCGATTTATTGACACTTGCAAGAAAAACAACATCGTATTGAACTGAAAGGAACGCGTTTGTGGGGATTCAACAATTATCCATAAACAGTGGCTCACGACTAGTGTCTTAGAAGGACTGTAATCTGTTTAAAAAACAATAATATACTTCTAATAATGAACATTCTATCCACAAACATAGCATTAACCGAAGCGGCAGATTCTACAACAAAATCTGTGCTTGTAATGGAGACATATCCTCAAGAGCACGACATAACTGATTCATTGTTTAGTCTTGGCTTGCAATCTTTTGCCATTGCCGTTATTGCAATATTTGCCATTTATGTAATTTTATGGAATATGGACAGATACTACAACTGGTCTAATAATAGACGGTTGACCATATCCTTTGCTATTGTTTGGTTTTTCGGTTTTGTGGTTTATGATGTCGGAATGTATACAGGCAATCCTTGGTCGCTTGTTGGCAACTCTCCTATGGCCATTCTCCACGCTTTTGGTATGTTTATCTTGGATAGCGACGTGAGTGCAATCCATGACGAACTTCACGGGAATTGGATTTATATGTTCTTTTTCTCTGCAGTCCACATCTCTGCAGCAGTCATAAGTCTTCTGTTTGTAATAAAACATTTCGGCTTTAATATCGTTGCAAGCTTCAAAATGTTTTGGGCACGACATACAACGCGCAAAACTCTTTATGTTTTTTGGGGAATGAATTCTGCAACCTATTATCTCGCCAAAAGCATCAAGGAGCATCACAAATCTACAAAAGACAACAATTATCGAATCGTGGTGGTTCGCACAAACAATGATGGAGAATCTACAGGCGAACGAAATGAAATGCCACGATTGTTCAGTTTCATCTCACTTAAAAATAGAGACCTTGCCCGACTTAAAGAACTTGACTGCCTAACCACAAACACTTTCTCTAGTCCTGCGGCATTAGATATCCCAAAAGAAGACATTCCAGGGAGCATTGATATCCTTGGCAAACGATTGGGTCTTAAGGGGCTTCGCAAAATAATATCAAAAAAAACCACAGGCAGGGTTCACATGTTCTTTCTGTCTGAAAACGAAGGGGCCAATATTCTTGCCGTGGCAAATATGAAATTAGACAACACTATTAACAACTTGACCGACAATCAGAGGGTGACGCTTTACTGTCGCGCCCGCTACAATAGTGTTCACCGTGTAATAGAAGACGCCCAAATAAATCCAAACGTTAATGTGAGAGTGGTTGACTCATCCCATATGAGCGTAGAACTGCTTAAGCGCAATATTGATTTACAGCCCGTCAACTATGTAAAAATAGAGCCAGATGCCACAGTTTCTTCTGAATTTAACGCTCTCGTTATCGGCTTTGGCAATGTCGGTCTTGACACTGTCCGTTTCCTTTATGAATTCGGGGCTTTCGTCAGAACTGGCAGTACTGACGACTGTGTAATGCGCTCAAAATTCCATTGTGATGTAGTCGACAAGAATATGGTTGACCTTGCCGGATTGTTTATCGTCAATGCTCCAACCATAAAACCAGCTATGCCATTTATTGATGGCAGGGAATCCGAAAGTTCGCTAATTGTACTCCATCGTTTAGATTGTCAAAGTGCAGAATTCTACAAACGTATCGAGGACGATTGGATTAGAAAACTCAACTACGTTGTCTTGACCCTTGATGATACCGAATCGAACATTTCTTTGGCAATCCGCATATTCCGTCTTGCAATACGCTATCGCAAGAATCTTGACAATTTCCGAATAATGGTTTACGTTCCCAACGACGAAGGAGGGCATGCAAGTCGAATCATTGAACACTATAACCGACTTTGGGCTTCAGAAAATCACAAAAACAACAATCTCAAACAAAATACGATACTAAAGGGACATATCGCCAAACGGCATAGAAAAAACGGATGCCTTGATGACATCAACGACATCAATTCCCCAATCAGCCTATTTGGCCTAATGGAAAACACCTATACATACGAATGTATTATAGACAATTCTCTGATTGAGGAGGCTAAAAAGTATAAAGCCATATATGATACCGTCACCAAATCAAATGCAAAAGATTGGGAGGAAAATCGTCTATCACTTATGCAACTCAATCCTAATGAGAAAGAATATTTAAACTATTCTCCTACTTTCTCGGGAATGGCAAAATTGTTCCGAACAGAAGTTCAAAACATCTGTAATAGTCTCCACAAAAACACAAAAATACGATTGGCCGAGTCTGCATTTGGCGATACGGAATTAGTTAAAAAACTTTCCGAAGCTATGACAAACAAATCATTATTACGCAAGCCTAATACCACCAAATATTATTGGTCTGGTGAAAGACTTGTCGATGGGGCCGAGAGCATTCTTAAAACGTTGGCTCAGACAGAACACCTTCGATGGAATGCATCACATGAAATCCTCGGCTACCGACTAGGCGACAATAGGGATGAGGCACGACTTCTTCATAACTGTCTTCGACCATGGCAGGATTTGACCGAACAAATACAAAGTTATGACTGCGACGTTGTTGATGTTTCCCTAAATATCTACAATGAAAAACTATAATATCGATAATCTACAGCAACAGTGAGAGTAAAAAAGGACAAAAGCCATAAAACAAAAATGCTAACGATTTAAAAAAATCATTAGCATTTCTTTGCAAGTACCCAGAGCCGGGGTCGAACCGGCACGGGTTGCCCCACTGGTGTTTGAGACCAGCGCGTCTACCGATTCCGCCATCTGGGCTTACGGGGTGCAAATTTAGACATTTTTTTTGATTGGTGCAAAGGTTTTAGGTTTTTTGCACGTTTCTTTGTCGATTTTCCCCGTTTTTCGACGATTTCTACGCCGCGCTGAGTGTCTATTTGTCCTTCGTCAGGATTTCGATGAGACGCGCCACGCCCTTAGTTGCCGGCTCGGCGATGACGTTGACAAACGACGGCACGGGACTTGGTTTCGGGTCGATATAATAGACGGGGACACCGCTACGCACATAGTGCATCAGCCCCGCTGCGGGATAAACCACAAGCGATGTTCCTATAACGACAAATACATCGGCCTGCTCAACGAGTTCGATAGCGGGCTCGATGTTGGGCACTGCTTCCTGGAAGAATACGATGTGCGGGCGAACGGGGTCGCCATACTTGTCGCGTGTATCCACCGAAGTGTCGAGATTTGGGGGCGTGAGTGTGTAAACACGGCTTTCGTCGCGCAGCGAGCGGATTTTCATAAGTTCGCCATGCAGGTGAAGAATGTTTTTGCTACCGGCACGCTCATGCAGGTCATCGACATTTTGAGTGATAATGTATGTGTCGAAATATTTCTCCAGTTCGACTAGCCCGAGATGGGCGGCATTGGGCTTAACCGTCTGCAGTTGGTGGCGACGCTCGTTGTAGAACTGGTGGATAAGGGCGGGATTGCGGCGGAAACCGTCGGCACTTGCCACGTCCATCACAGGATAATTTTCCCAAAGGCCGTCGGCATCGCGGAACGTCGAAACGCCGCTCTCCTTCGAGATGCCTGCACCTGTTGATACTACTAATTTTTTCATTTTCTCGTTATGGTTAGATTAATATATGCATATAAGTGTTTTCTTCTGACGCTAAAATACACAACATTATAAATAGCACGAGTAAAGCACATACATTACTCATTTATGTTTAGTTTGATATCAATTTGACTAATCTCATTTATCCATTTATATTTCTTGTCTTTCAAAGTGGCGAGATATGGCATTATATCGTCATCGTATGCCCTATGACTATAGAACAGCAACTGTAAGGCTTTTTTACCATTAACGGTTACTTGTTTATAGTAATGTATATCTGATTCAACAATTGAAATCGTCCCTCCGTCTCCTGCGCTTACGAGAAAATCAAGAATATACGCTCCGTCTTTCTCATAAACATTGTAATTACAACAAGCGTCTGTTTTTGCCCGTTCTTCCAATTCGGCAATTTTGTCCCTAACGGCAATTTCAGGGGTATATTCATCAGAAATAAGAACCAAAACGGTGAACATTTGATGATAATGGCCCACATTCTCTCCACGTGGCAACCACTCTTGATTAAAAAAGTGGGCTGAGGGGTGTTGGCTCCATTTTAATTCAAATATAGTATCTTGAAATATAATTGTCTCACCCACGCCAAGATAATCTTTTACTGTTTGGCAAAACAATGGACTATTAATAACCAATCCCAAAAGGAAAACCACTAATTTTTTCATTTTCTCATTGCATTTAGATTGTTTTTGCAAATATAAGGATTTTAATTGAAATGTCGCTCACGGTTTGACCGCAAAAAAAACGACGAAAAAACATTGCCTACCATTTCATCAGCGTTTTGGCGGCTGCCAATCGGGAGCGATTTCCTCCAAGGGGCGCATAACGAAGTCGCGCTGAAGCATCAGCGGATGGGGCACCTGAAGACGCGGGTGGTCGACGACAAGGTCGTCGATTGCGATGATATCGATGTCGATACGGCGGTCGATATAGTTGCCGTCGGCATCGCGGTGGCTCGCCTTGCAGATTCCGCGTTCGATTTCCTGCAATCGGTCAAGAAGCCACAGCGGCTCGATATCGACGTCAAACACCACTTTCGCCACCACGTTGAAATACTTGTTGGCAGATTCGTAGCCCCACGGCTCACTGACGAAAATCGACGAAACGACAACATCGGCGACGTTTTCAAGTCGGCGTATGCCATCAACTGCGCGACGGATATTGTATCGCCGCTTGCCGAGATTCGACCCAATGCCGATATATGCCGTTCTGCCAGTTGCCACTGTAAGTTTATTTTGTTTCCTGCGGGATTTTACGCACACGGAAATGCTCGCCCGTGTGTTCTACTATGTTGCGGAAATATTCCTCATTATCGTAACCTCCGAAAGTCGGTTTGGCGGGCATACCTTCCTTCGTGCGCTCGAATTTGCCGTCTTTTTCCTTCTTGATATTGCCGTCGAGGTATTTCACGAGCAGATAGTCGCCGAGTTCCTTGTATTTTTTCACCGCAAGGGCCGACCATCGGTTGGTGAATTCGGTCAACATTGCGGTTGCTTCCTCGGTAGGCATAGTGACGGCCTGCAATTCGACATTGTGGATTTCTCCGGCAATTCCGTCTTCGATTTCCGACTGCACTCGGCGAATATCGGGAATCATCTGCGAATAGCGGTTGTAGGCTTGATTGGCGACATAGTTGTTCACCCAGAATGCCGCATCCCACGAGATGTTGTAAAGGTCGCCGTTGCCCACTTCGAATTCGTGAGGCGCATGGCGTTGGCGACAATACACGGGGATATAGACACAGGTGTTGGCATCATCGACACCGAACCAAAGGATTCCTTTCATAGCGTCGGGAACGTTTGAGCGCAACTGTGCCACGAGTGAAAAGCCCGTCTGCTGAGTGGCGATAGCGCGTTCATGGGTGTATTCTACACCATCGACAAAGAACGACATCGGACGCCAGCGGTAAGGCACGTTGAACGGTCCGGCGCCGATATCATGGTTCATATCGAACGGCGTATCCTCGAAATGGTCGCGCATCATCCACTGCATATCCCTTACCGACACTTTTCTTTCCGCCTTGACATAGAGCGGCAGCGGCTCGCCTTCGCCGCCCGACACCCACGGGAAATACTTTTCCATGCCGGAATTGAACTTGCGGAAGAAAGCCCACACGCGGGCATCGCAGCCGCGAAGGGCCATATAATCGTAGAAGCCGTAAGCCAACGAGAAACTGAAGTCTTCGTCTTTGCCGGAGAAATAACCCTGCGAGCGTGCGAACGAAACCACGTCTTTGGAATAGAGACAATTCTTTTTGTCGTTGAAGGGAATTTTATGGATTCGGGTGTGGTTGGCGTGGCCCGAAATGCAGTCGTCGGGGATGCGTATAGCCACCCACACGGCACCTTTGCTCTTGCCGCCTTTGCCAATCATTTCCATCACCCACGCCTCGTTGCCGTCGGCGATAGAGAAGGATTCGCCTTCGCTTGCGTAGCCATAGCGTTCCACGAGGTCGGTCATCACCTTGATGGCTTCACGGGCGGTTGAGGCCCGTTGGAGGGCTATATAGATGAGCGAACCGTAGTCGATAATGGCAGTGGTGTCGACAAGTTCTTCGCGACCGCCCCATGTCGATTCGGTGATGCAAAGGCCTTTCTCGTTCATGTTGCCGATAGTGTTGAACGTGTGTGGCACTTCGGGAATGTCGCCGAGATATTTGCCCGTATCCCATTCGATAACTTTCCGCATCGACCCTGCGGGATGGTCGGCTGCGGGCTGATTGTAAAGTTCGCCGTAAAGCGTATGGCTGTCGACGGCATAGGTGATAATTACAGAGCCGTCGGTGGTTGCATTCTTTCCTGCCAGCAAACCCGTACAGGCCTCGGCGGCTACAAATCCAGCTGCCGCCAATATAATCGCTACGATTGTCCTTTTCATCTATAGTGTAATAATGTATTTGATTGCGAAATTAGTCAAAATTCCGTAAACCTGCAAAAAAACGCCCATGACAACAAAAAAATGCCCCGCCGAAGCGAGGCATTTTCTCTCGGAGCGTCAGCCCTGTCGGGCCTTTGCTCTGTGTCGTTTGATTAGCGTACGACAACCTTCGATGCGCGAACTGAGCCGTCGCTGAGGGTAGCCACGCGGATGGCGACTTGGCCCTTGGCGGGTTCGATAACGCGAACACCTTGGAGGTTGTAGTAAACTTCGCCAACAACGTTAGCATCGGCGTTGACACCTTCAACAGCGCTATCCCAAATTGTTACGGGGAACACTTCGAGAGTGCCCTTGTAGTTAGCGACAAAACCAGTGATGGTGTATTGTCCTTCGGGCTCTTCGGGGATGATGTTGAGTTTGAACTGGTCGTAGAGAACTACGTCGGCAGTTTCATCGGAGAAGGTGTAAGAAACCTTATCGCCGTCAACGATTTTGGTGATTGTACAAGCGGGAACCTGAACATACTCGTGAGCCATATCGGTTGCGAGTTCTTCGCACTGATAGACGTTCGGTTCGATAGTTGCACCGGCAGTAGCGGAGCCAAATGTTGCTGCAACGGGAGTCATTTGGTGAGCGCCGTTGTAGTAAGAGTTCGAACCTGCGATGCCGTTGAGAACGTCACCGTTCTTGTAGGTGTTGTCAAGTTTGCCGAATGCGAGCAACCAACCAGTTTGGTCGTTGAGGTAGAGGTAGTTGCCGCTTTGGTAAACAACGCTTACAGGATTGTTGAAGACATAAACATCGGGCTTCGAAGCCTCGGTGGTGTTGGTTGCGTAGAAGTCTTCAATGTTGTCAACACCTGCGGGAACTTTGAATTCAGCCTCAGCAACCTTTGAATCCTTGTAGCCTTCAGCCTTTGCCCAAGCCTTAACCAAGCAAGCCTGAGTTACGCTGAACGGACCGTCATAAGGAGTTCCATCGTCGTTTGTCGAAGCACCGTCGGCGGGAATTACCGAGTAGTAAATCGACGCACCTTCAGTTGCGCAAGAGATGGCAACTTCTTGGTGACCGGAGATGAGGTAGCCGCCGTTGGGGTTGATGACGGGAGTTGCGCAGGTGGGAGTAACCGTACCTGATGCTGCGTAAGTGACGACTGCGTAACGCATCTTGAACTGCCTTTCAGCGGTGAACACAAGGTCGCCGGAAACTTCGCCAGTCCATGTGCAAGGATCGTTCACGCCAGTACCGCCGCCTTCCATTTCGCCTTGGTCAGGAGTGGGAGCACCCTTTGAGTTTGCAGCGGGTTGGAAGAAAATCTTGGTAATTGTTGCGCCGTTTACAGCGGTGAAAGTCATTGTTTCACCTGCGAAGATGCGAACTTCAGCACCGTATGCGCCAGAGTAGTATTGACCTGTGCCGTGGCCGAAATTCAACTTGATGTCGCCGTTTTCGAATTCTTTGCCGACGAGCGATTTCGATTCGTCTTTGTTGTCGGAAGATGTTTCGCTGCCATCCTTGTTGATAAGGTTAACCATTGAGACATCCCCTTCATAATTGAATGACGGAGCCTTGAAGCCGACGACGTTTTC